>JAACFI010000364.1 GCA_009937575.1 Haliea sp. | reverse complement strand
CATATAGCGTTTTACGCAAGAAGATAATTCACGTATGGTGCGCCCTGACCGAACAACCCCCAACTGAGGATTACCGCTATGGGACAGAACTACTTCAACACCCTGCCACTGCGCCTGCAGCTGCAGGAACTGGGCAAATGCCGTTTCATGGATCGCTCCGAGTTCGCCGACGGCTGCAACTACCTGAAAGGCAAGAAGATTATCATCGTAGGCTGTGGCGCCCAGGGCCTCAACCAGGGCCTGAACCTGCGCGACAGCGGCCTGGATGTGTCCTACGCCCTGCGTGAATCCGCCATCGTGGAGCAGCGAGCCTCCTGGAAGAACGCCACCGAGAACGGCTTCACCGTGGGCACCTACGAGGAACTGATTCCCTCTGCGGACGTGGTGATGAACCTGACCCCGGACAAGCAGCACACCAGCGTGGTCACCGCGGTGATGCCGCTGATGAAGGAAGGCGCCTGCCTGGACTACGCCCACGGCTTCAACCTGGTGGAAGAAGGCATGCAGATCCGCAAGGACCTGACCGTGGTGATGATGTGTCCCAAGTGCCCCGGCACAGAAGTGCGCGAGGAGTACAAGCGCGGTTTCGGCGTGCCTACGCTGATCGCCGTACACCGTGAAAACGACCCGAATGGCGAAGGCATGGAAATCGCCAAGGCCCTGGCATCCGGTACCGGCGGTGACCGCGCGGGCGTGCTGGAGTCCTCCCCCATCGCCGAAGTGAAGTCCGACCTGATGGGCGAGCAGACCATCCTTTGCGGCATGCTGCAGACCGGCGCCATCCTGTGCTTCGACAAGATGGTGGAAAAGGGCATCGACCCCGGCTACGCCTCCAAGTTGATCCAGTACGGCTGGGAAACGGTTACCGAGGGCCTGAAGCACGGCGGCATCACCAACATGATGGACCGCCTGTCCAACCCGGCCAAGGTCCGCGCCTTCCACCTGGCGGAGGAACTGAAGAACATCATGCGTCCCCTGTACGAGAAGCACCAGGACGACATCATGACCGGGGAATTCTCCAAGACCATGATGGAAGACTGGGCCAACGACGACGCCAACCTGCTGGCCTGGCGCGCCGCCACCCAGGACACCGCCTTTGAAAACACAGCCAATACGGAGGCGGAGATTCCCGAGCAGGAATATTACGACCACGGCATTTTGCTGGTAGCGATGTGCAAAGCGGGTGTTGAACTCGCATTCGAGGTGATGGTAGCCGCGGGTATCAAGGAGGAGTCGGCCTACTATGAGTCGCTGCACGAGACCCCTTTGATCGCCAACACCATCGCCCGCAAGAAGCTGTACGAGATGAACGTGGTGATCTCTGACACCGCGGAATACGGATGCTACCTGTTCGATCACGCCTGCCGCCCGCTGCTGGCGGACTTCATGAGCAAGATCGATACTGACGTGATCGGCAAGACTATCGAGGGCGACAACGGTGTCGACAACCAGGAGCTGATCGCCGTCAATGAGGCGATCCGCAGCCACCCGGTGGAAGTTATCGGCAAGACCCTGCGTGGCCATATGACGGCGATGAAGAGTATCGTTTGAGTTTCGCCGACGTCAAAAATAAGGAAGGGGCCGTGAGGCCCCTTTTTGTGTTGTATATCGAGGTTGAAGGTGCGCGGAGCGCACCCTGCGTCGGGGCGTACCGTAATGATGGTCCGTGGTGCGCGGTGCGCACCCTACGGAGCTTCGATTTAAGGTAGGGTGCGCACTGCGCACCATCGATGTTCCATCAAAATCTAGAGGGACAACACCTTCTCCCCACGCGAAATCCCCGCCACCCCCGAACGAACGACCTCAAGGATATCCGCATCGGCCATAGCCGCCACAAAGGAATCCAGCTTGTCGCTGGTGCCTGTCAGCTGGATGGTGTAGGAATTGGGGCCCACATCCACGATCTGGCCACGGAAGATATCCGTGGTGCGCTTAACCTCGTCCCGGGCTGCGCCCTGCGCGCGGACCTTGATCAGCATCAGGTCGCGCTCCACGTGGGCGCCCTCGGTGAGGTCCACCAGCTTCACCACGTCCACCAGCTTGTTGAGCTGCTTGGTGATCTGCTCGATGTGCAGGTCATCGCCGATGGTGGTCAGGGTCAGGCGCGACAGGGTCGGGTCGTCGGTCGGTGCCACGTTCAGGGTCTCAATGTTGTAGCCCCGCTGTGAGAACAGGCCCACCACGCGCGAGAGGGCACCCGGCTCGTTTTCCATCAGGATCGAAATAATCCGTCGCATGATCAGGTCCTCTCGTTCTTGCTGAGCCACATGTCTTTCATCGAACCGTTGGGCGCAACGTGCATCGGGTACACGTGCTCCATGGTATCGATCAGGACATCGACGAACACCGTACGGTCCTTCATGGCGAAGGCCTCGTCCATGGCGGCATCCAGGTCTTTCAGCTCACTGACCTGTATACCCACGTGACCATAGGCTTCCATCAGCTTGACGAAATCCGGCAGGGAATCCGCGTAGGTCACCTCGGAGTAGCGACCCTCATACTGCATATCCTGCCACTGCTTCACCATGCCCAAATAGTTGTTGCGCAGGTTGATGATCTTCACCGGCGTGTTGTAGTGGGTGCAGGTGGACAGTTCCTGGATGTTCATCTGGATGCTGCCCTCCCCAGTGACGCAGGCAACGTCCTTATCCGGGAAGGCCAGTTTCACGCCCATGGCGGCGGGCAGGCCAAAGCCCATGGTCCCCAGGCCACCTGAATTAATCCAGCGGCGGGGCTCATCGAAGCGGTAGTACTGGGCGGCGAACATCTGGTGCTGGCCGACATCGGAGGTGACGTAGGCATCGCCGTCGGTGGCCCGGTAGAGGCTCTCGATAACCTGCTGGGGCATGATCATGTCACTCTCGGCATACCGGCGCCCGGTCCAGAGGCCGTGACCCGCCCGCCACTCGTCGATCTGCTTCCACCAGCGATCCAGGGCGCCCGGGTCCGGCAGGTCCGCGTCTTTTTCGCGGATCAATTCGATCTGTGCCAGCAGTTCCGTCAACACCGACTGCACCGGGCCGACAATGGGAATATCCGCCATCACCGTCTTGGAGATAGAGGCCGGGTCAACATCCACATGGATGACCTTGGCCCCGGGGCAGAACTTGTCCACGGTGTTGGTGACCCGGTCATCGAAGCGTGCGCCGATCGCCAGGATGCAATCGCTGTGGTGCATGGCCATGTTGGCCTCGTAAAAGCCGTGCATACCCAGCATGCCCAGGAACTGGCGATCGCTCGCCGGGTAACCGCCAAGCCCCATCAGGGTATTTGTCACCGGGTAGTTGAGCTCCCTGGCCAGCCGGGTCAGCAGATCACTGCCCTCCCCCTGCACTACCCCGCCGCCGCTGTAGATCATCGGGCGCTTGGCCGCGAGCAGCATCTTGGCCGCTTTCTTGATCTGGCCGGTGTGTCCCCGCTGGGCCGGGGAGTAGGAGCGCATCTTCACCGATTTCGGGTAGACATACTCAAATTTCTCATCCGGCCGGGTGATATCCTTGGGGATATCAATCACCACAGGGCCCGGGCGGCCGGTGGCAGCAATATGAAAAGCCTTTTTGATCACCACCGGCAGTTCTTCCGCATGCCGAACCTGGAAACTGTGTTTCACGATGGGCCGGGAAATACCGATCATGTCGGTCTCCTGGAAGGCGTCCTCGCCGATCAGGTGGCTCTGCACCTGCCCCGACAGGACCACCATGGGAATCGAATCCATGTAGGCTGTGGCAATACCGGTAATCGCGTTGGTAGCGCCGGGGCCCGAGGTAACCAGCACCACACCCGGCTTGCCAGTGGCGCGCGCGTAACCGTCCGCCGCGTGGGTGGCTGCCTGTTCGTGGCGCACCAGCACATGGGGCACCTTGCAGTCCTTGAACAGGGCATCGTATATATGTAACACCGCCCCGCCGGGATAGCCGAAGAGGTACTCGACACCTTCGTCCTCCAGTGCGCGGGCGACCATTTCACCGCCGGATAACAACTCCACAATCAATCTCCCATATCAAAACGCCCGGCGCGTATCCCTCACCGGAACATTCCATAGTCATGTGTGGTCGCTGCTGAACGAATACCTGGAACCGGTATCCGGTAAGCCACGCCACCCCCATTCAAGCTCGATACACTGCCCGGGAATCCCCCAGGGACGCTCCTTGAGGGAAATACGATCACGAACAGCCCGTGTATCGGTCGCCCTGCGGGGTAGCGCAGTGTCTGGCCCTCAACCCGGCTGGTACAGCCCGGATTGAATACGGGACTCGCAGGCAGCTGTATCGAATAATGAGATCGAAACAGTGGGCCAGAGGCCGAGGGTACTCGACGTTAGCCGTTGCCACATGCAAGACGGCGATATTGTTGGCCCCGCGGGCGATAAAGTCAACCGCC
>JAACFI010000363.1 GCA_009937575.1 Haliea sp. | reverse complement strand
CTGGTGCCGGCCTGGCTGCACGACGAGGGCGTTTCCCTGGCGGAAATCGGCCTGTTCGCGCTGGTGGGAATTCCCTATACCTGGAAATTCCTCTGGGCCCCGCTCATGGACCGTTGGATTCCCCCCTTCCTCGGGCGCAGGCGTGGCTGGATGCTCATCTTCCAGCTGGCGCTGCTGGTCTCCATAGGCGCCCTGGGTATGTTGCAGCCCAGCAAGGCGACCTGGGTCATCGCCTGGCTGGCCGCCGCGGTAGCGTTCTTCAGCGCCAGCCAGGACATCGCCCTGGACGCCTACCGGAGGGAAATTCTGCCCGATGTGGAGCTGGGACTTGGAAATTCCATACATGTCCAGGCCTACCGCATCTCCAGCCTTGTGCCCGGTTCCCTGTCGCTGATTCTCGCCGATATATTGCCCTGGGGCGCGGTATTCTGGATAACGGCCGCCTTTATGCTGGTGGGCGTATTGATGACACTGCTGATCAGCGAACCGGAAACGGAATTGCCTGCCGGGACCAGCCTGGCCAGGGCGGTCATTGCCCCATTCTCGGAATATCTTGGTCGCAGGGGATGGTGGGGTCTGCTCCTGGTACTGGGTTTCATGTTTCTCTATAAAATCGGCGACAACATGGCGACGGCCCTGGCCACGCCTTTCTACCTGGACATGGGATTCAGTAAAACGCAGATCGGCCTGGTCGCCAAGCACGCGGCCCTGTGGCCGGCGATTATCGGCGGCCTGCTGGGCGGATTGATCATGGTTCGCCTCGGGATCAACCGCTCCCTGTGGTTATTCGGGGTGGTGCAGGTGGTCAGTATTCTCGGCTTCGCCTTGCTCGCCGGTACGGGGCCCCTGCTCTGGTTGTTGGCGGTGGTTATCAGCTTCGAATACCTGGGTGTCGGCATGGGTACGGCGGCATTTACCGCCTTTATTGCCAGGGAGACCAGTAGAACCTACGCCGCCACCCAGTTTGCCCTGTTTACCGCCCTGGCGGCACTGCCCCGGACTTTCGCCAATGCCAGTACCGGGATGATCGTGGAAGTGACCGGCTGGCAGAGTTTCTTCCTGTTATGCGCGCTGCTGGCCTTACCCGGCATGCTGCTGTTGTTCTGGGTAGCGCCCTGGGGTGAACGGGGATGAAGGTCCTGCATGTCTACCGCACCTACTTCCCGGATACCCAGGGAGGACTGGAAGAGGTGATACGCCAGATTTGCCTGGGCACCGGTGACAGGGGGGTCACCAGCCGGGTATTCACACTGAGTGAGGAACCTTATCCACGGCGCCTGCCAAGGGTAGAGGCCGACGTGATCCGGGTCCGGAAAACTTTTGAGATCGCGTCCTGCGGCTTTGCGCTGGGAGGGATAAGGCGCTTTGCAAAGGAGGTGGTGTGGGCGGACATTGTTCATTACCACTACCCCTGGCCCTTTTCCGACATGTTGTACCTGATGGCGGGACGCGGCAAGCCCTCCGTACTCACCTATCACTCCGATATCGTGCGGCAACAGCTGCTGTTGTCCGTCTACCGGCCGCTGATGAGTCGCTATCTCAGCGCAATGGACAGGATCGTGGCAACATCGCCCAATTATTTTGCTACCAGCGAAATTCTTAACGAGTTCGCCGACAAGGTCGATATCGTCCCGATCGGTCTGGACGAGCCCTCGTTTCCTGCAGCAGGGGAACAAAATCGCAATGTGGCGGAGGCAAAAGCCCGTTACGGCAGCGATTTTTTCCTGTTTGTCGGCGTGTTGCGTTACTACAAGGGGCTGCATATCCTGTTGGACGCCATCAAAGGTGCGCCCTACAAGGTGGTCATCGTTGGCGCGGGACCGGTGGAAGCAGAGCTGCGCCACCAGGCCCGGGAATTACGACTGGACAATGTCATCTTCGCCGGTTTCGTGCCCGATACGGAAAAGATGGCGCTGTTCCAACTCTGCAGAGCTGTGGTGTTTCCATCCTACCTGCGCTCCGAGGCCTTCGGCGTTACACTCCTGGAAGGCGCCATGAGCTCCAGGGCGCTGATATCCGCCGAGGTAGGCTCGGGGACCAGTCACGTCAATATAGACGGGGAAACCGGCGTGGTTGTGCCTCCCAGCGACCCGGTGGCGTTGCGGGGTGCGATGGATAAACTGTACGACGATCCCGGGTTGGCCCAACGGATGGGAGCAAATGCCAGGCGCCGCTATGAGCAATTGTTTACCGGCGGCGAAATGGGTCGCCGCTATGCCGAGATTTACCATCGTGTGCTCACTGAACGTAGTGCCGTCTGAAGCGTAAAAGAGAATGAATCCAGAACTGGTTTTTTTACATATTCCCAAGACGGCGGGAACCAGCCAGCATCGCTCTTTTCGGCAGTATTACGGTGCGGGCAACATTTTCTGGTTCGGCGACGACTGTCCGGGGAATATAGGGAAATATCCGCGGAAGCAGGTCGGCGATCGCCTGGTCGTCGGGGGGCATAAGCCACTGGGTTTTTATCCCGGCAGCTTCGATCCCCTGTACTGCGCGGTGCTGCGTGACTCTGTGGATAGGGCGATCTCCCTGTTCAGTTATTATACCCAGCCTTCACTTGCGCACAGCGAGCGCGGCCGAAAAATCCGCGAGGAAGTCCTGTCAGGCTGGCTTCGACAGGGTATCGATCCGGGGTCTATGGTCAATTCCATCAGGAATTGCAGGGCGTTCCGGGAAGAGATATCGAACCTCCAGTGTGCCTATATCAGTGCGTCACGGCCCGATTTTAATTCCGCGCTGAAGACTCTGGGGCGCTACGATTTTGTCCTGGGCACATTGGAGCAATACGACCGATTTCACGATTACCTGGGGGAGATACTGGACTGGCCCGAGGAGCAGCCTGTTTCCCTCAATAGAAGCAAGGGGGATTACGCCAGCGGGTACCTGGATGACCGCGAACTGGTCGATCTGGTCAGGGAGCTCAATCGCGAGGATGATCGGTTGCTGGAGTTTGTCCGGGAGCTGCATGGTGGCCTTTATATCAACCTGCGGGATCCCGAAGGCAGGCGTGGTTGTCTGCAGAAACTGCCCTTGAAAGCCTGGATGAATCGCCGTCTCGGCCTGAGTTGGGAGGACGTCGGGGCGCAGCTCTGGCCGCCGCGTGAGGTGGGGGCCGCGAAACTGCCCTGGCCCCTGGGCCTGGCCATGGTGTCGGAGCATTGCCGCCTGATGTTTATGCCGATCCCCGGTGCCGCAACCCCTTTCGCCAGGCGTTTCATGCTGGATTGCGCGGAACTGGAGCATGCAGGTACTGCGCTGGATCTGGGGCTCGGCCGGATTCTGTCGAAATTCAGGACCGGCCTTATGCTCGCTGATCACGATGCCGAATTCTGTAAATCGGTGCGGCAGAGGAGTGATTACTTCAAGTTTTCGATCCTGAGTGAGCCGGTCAATCGCCTGATCGGCGTTTACGCGGTATATTTTGTCCAGAATCGCGAACAGTTGGATGAACGTCCCAATCTGGCGGATTTGGCTAACATGGTAAGGGAAACGCGCGGAGATGGGGGAGGAGAAAACGGTGACCGCGGCATTACTTTCCGTGAATTCGTGGCGGCAATTCTGAAGCGGAAGCCCCGACGGCAAAACAGCCTGTTGACCCCGCAGTTTCTTTACCTGAAGGGCATGGGTGATTACAGTAAACTTTACCGGGAGGACCAGCTCGAGCTTTTGGCGAGTGATCTGTCGGCGTTTACCGGTGTGCAGTTGGAGGTTCCTGCCGCCATTCCACTCCCCGATAAAGTCCCGCTGCTGGCGGGCGAAGGCGTGGATTTGTCCGGAGTATATGCCGATACCCTGCCGGCAGATTTGCCCGATGACCCCGCGCAGTGGCGCCCGCATCTGGTCGATGAGCAACTGCGTGAGGACATCCTCGCCTACTACGCGCAGGACTGTGAACTGTACAATCAGCTGGCGGACGAACCGCCGGGGGAAGTTGTGTCATGAGTACTGGTGTAGAACGTGTCAGTGCACTGATCCGGCAGCAGGTAGGGCGCAATAGTGTGGAATGGGGTAGTGGAGCCCGTTCCGGGGGGCGTTTCCCGCCATTCAGGTCCGCTGCTTCGTCCGCCGTGCGCAACCTGGATTATCGCCGGCAGGATTGGCGTCTCCAGGAGCTGATGAGGTTCTACGACCGACAGTTCGTGCAGGCCGCTTACCTTGTACTGCTTAAGCGGGACTGCGATGCGGAGGGAATGAGCGATCGCCTGGGCAAGCTGCGCAGCGGGGATCTGTCGCGCCTGGGACTGCTTTTCCGGTTGCGTTATGGCCCTGAGGGAAAGGAGCACGCCACGCGAATCAGGGGGTTGCTGGTGGCGTTTGCCGTTGACTCGCTCTGCCGCGTGCCGGTGCTGGGCCTCGTTCCCCGGACAATTCAGGGGCTGATCCAC
>JAACFI010000069.1 GCA_009937575.1 Haliea sp. | reverse complement strand
TGCTGTCCACAAACTTCCTAGTATAACGCCCTCGCCATACATTTACAGGGCCTTGCCCAGGGCGATGCCGCGCCGGATGCCAACGCCTGGCCCCTGATCCTGAAGTTGCACCTGGCCGTCCGCCACCGAGATACCGAGGCTGGCGAAAATCGGTTCGAAGGGCGGGATCGCCATGGTCTCCACCAATTCGTGGTAGAGGGGCTGGAACAGGTATACCCTGTTAAGGTCGTCGAGTTTGCGCACCATATCCGGTACTGACAGGCGCTCGTCGGCACAGCAGGCGTTGAGTTGTTTCAATGCCAGGTCCAGGTTCAGGCTGCCCCGGGACTGTTGCCGAAGACGGGTGTCGGCGACGAGGAAGTACCAGGCGCCGCTCCAGTACACGCGCATGAAGCCTCCCTCGCGGCGCATCTGGTCGCTGGCGTGACGCAGGTTGTGGTTCTCGAAGCGGGTGTCTGCCAGGCCGCGACGATAACCGTCGTAGAGTTTCTGCCACATGGCCTGTTCACTGAGAATCCCGCTGCGCGCCTGCAGAATATTCTGGTAATAACTCGCCAGGCCCTCGGAAAACCAGGCGTCACCGTGGCCCCGGTAGGGAATCAGCAGGTGTGCCAGTTCGTGGTAACCGGTCCAGGCTCCTTTCAATTCCATAGCGCTGGTATTGTAACTGGTGAAGAATTTCACCCGGTCGATATCGCCGCGTTCCACCTCCGCCCATGGGATGGGATCGCTGCCGCTGGCGGGCGCCGGGGCCACGGCCACCTGCCACTGCCGGCGGGGCCAGTGTCCAAAGACCAAGCGCAGCGATCCGGAAATCGCGGTGATCCACTCCACCAGGTTCTGGCGCATGGTCTCGCTGAACTGGCCGCTGATGTGTAACTCCAGGACCCGACCATCCCGTACGATATTCTCGCGGCTGTCTTCCTGCGCCCGTGCGACGGTAACGGCCGCCAGCAAACAGAGCAGGAATAGAAAACTGGTCAGGGAACGGGGCATCGTTGAGCCTGCTCAGGGGGTGGGCAGATCGCCGGAGTCGAGCTTGTCAGTGACCGGCCCGAAACCCGCCAGTTCCGCCATCATGCCAAACAGTGTCACGATGTCAGTCGCTTCCCGGGCGCCCGAAAACTCCCGGTAGAGGCAGTCGACGTTGACGGCGATGCGTTCGGGGTCCGACCAGGCGGAGTACTCCGACAGCTCGATGTCCCTGGCGGCCTCGAAGGCATCCATGCCGGCGTCGTAGCGCGCCCGGGCCTGGTCGCGAACGTACTCCAGATACTGCCTCACTGCGACTACACCGTTTTTGTCGGTAATGGGTCCGTGGCCCGGAATAATCTGTTCCACGTCCATATCCTCGATCAGGCGGCAGGCCCTGATCCAGTTGGCCACCGGTCCCTGCCACATCACCGGTGTGCCCTCGATAAACAGGATGTCGCCGGTGAAAACAGCGCGATCGGCGGGGGAATACACCAATACGTCCCCCCGGGTGTGGGCCGGGCCGACCTCGATAAGTTGTACCGGCTTGTCTCCGACTTTTAACGCCAACTCACCGTCAAAGGTGTCGGTGGGCGGGGTGTACTGGATATCGTCAAAGCGGAACTGGCCGAAACAGTGGAGGAAATACTCTCCAACCGGCCCCATGTCCCGGGCGGTCGCCATGATGGCTGCCATGGCCTCCGGTGGCAATTCCGCCATCTCGGCTGCCGAGGCGCTGGACGCGATGATTTTCGCCCCGGTCACCAGTTCATTACCGTGGCAGTGATCGCCGTTGGCGTGGGTATTGACCAGGGTGCCGATGTGCCCGGCCCCCGGCTCAGCGGCGCGCATGGCTCGTAACATCTCGTCGGTCAGTTGCAGGTCGAACAGGGTATCCACCAGCAGGGATTCTCCCCCATCGGCGATCAGGCCGGCATTGCTCCAGCCCCAACTGCCCCGCGGTGCCAGCCAGGCGTAGGCACCAGTTCCCAGGTCGTGCAGTCCCGCCCGCTGATTGCTGTTCATGGCACACCCTCCCGGCATAGATGATGTCGCTATGGTAACCGGAAATTTCTGCGAATACAGGTCATATGTTTTCTCTGGCGGGCACAATCTGGTTTAATGCACAGCAATTAAATTCTGGAACAATGTGCATGAATGCCGTTCGCTCTATCCTGGTGTTCGCCTGGATGGTAATCAGTGTTATCCCGGTGGGTCTTGCATTGGTCCTCAGCGCACTGTTTTTAAAAGACGACAAACTCTGGTGGTGGTTCGCCGTTCCATGGTTAAGGGGCGTTATCGGCGCCGCGCGGATTGTCGGCGGAGTGCAATACCGCATGCACGGGGAGCAGAATCTTCCCCGGCATGACGATATGCGCCGGGTAGTCCTGTGCCCCAAGCACCAGTCCACCTGGGAGACCTTCTTTTTCCCCAGCATGACCCCGCATCCACTGGCCTACGTGTTTAAAAAAGAACTGCTGCGTATTCCCATTTTCGGCTGGTGTATGGCCGCTGTCAGGATGATTCATATTGATCGCAGCAAGCGCAGCGAGGCCTGGACCAAGGTTGCAGAGCAGGGCCAGGTATTGATGGATCGCGGTAAGTGGGTGATCATGTTCCCCGAGGGTACCCGCACAGAACGCGGCAGCAAGGGCGCCTACAAGACCGGGGCCACCCGGCTCGCGGTTGCCACCGGCGCCTATGTTATTCCCATCGCCGTCACCTCCGGCCGCTGCTGGCCGCGACGGTCTTTTTCCTTTATCCCCGGGATAATCGATGTGTCGGTGGGTGAACCGGTCTCCGCCGAGGGGCGGGAGCCGGGCGAACTGATGGATGAAATAGAGCGCTGGATAGAGGCCGAAATGCGCCGGCTGGACCCCGAGGCCTATCAATAACCGGAAGAGAGGAGAGTAACCATGTCACCCATGAAAATAACTATACTGGTGTTATACGCGGTGCTGGCGGCATTGGCGTTGACCCAGAGCGCCAGTGCGGTGGGGATCTGGTCCCTGCGTATTCTGGTCATCCTGGCCATTGCCCACACGGTTGAAATGGTGGTTTTCTTCAAGGCCTGCCAGCGCGCGGGCGGTTCACTTGGTGGTCACCTGTTTAACGTGTTCCTGTTTGGTGTTTTCCATATGCGGGAGATTAAAAATGCTGGAGGGGAAGCATGACAATACAGACCCGACTCATAGAGTACCAGCACGGTGAGACCCTGCTGGAAGGTTTCCTGGCCTGGAATGACGCCCTGGAGGGGCCGCTCCCAGGTGTGGTAGTCGCCCACGCCTGGGGTGGCAGGAATCCCTTCGAGGAAGACAAGGCGGTGAAACTGGCGGAACTGGGGTACGTGGGCTTTGCCCTGGATATGTACGGCAAGGGCGTGCGGGGTTCGGGGCCGGATGAAAACACCGTGCTGATGACGCCCTTCATGCAGGACCGGCAATTATTGCAGGGCAGGATGGACCTGGCGGTGGCGATACTGCGGGAGCAGCCCGAGGTGGATGCGCCCCGGGTGGCGGCCATGGGATTCTGTTTCGGTGGTCTTTGCGTGCTGGACCTCGCCCGCAGCGGCAGCGACGTACTGGGGGTCGCCAGCTTCCACGGCCTGTTCGCGCCCCCGGGCAATACCGTCGGCACGCCAATCACGGCCAAGGTGTTGTGCCTGCACGGTTACGACGATCCTATGGCCCAGCCCCAGAGTATGCTGGACCTGGCCTCGGAACTGAGCGCTGCCGGGGCCGACTGGCAGGTGCACGCCTACGGTAACACGGTGCACTCCTTCACCAATCCCGCGGCGGACGACAAGGCCGCCGGGACCGCCTATGACGCCAACGCCGACCGGCGTTCCTGGGCGTCCCTGGTTGATTTCCTGGAAGAGGTCCTGGCTTGAGCCAGGGCTTCAGGGCAGCAGCACTGCCGCCCCGTTGAAGCGCCCGTGGCGTAGGTCATCCAGTGCCTGGTTGGCCTGTTCCAGGGGATAGGGATGGGCGGTGGTCTCTACCGGGATCTCTGCGGCCAGGGGAAGAAACTCCTCGCCGTCGCGTCGGGTCAGGTTGGCGACTGAGCAGATTGCCCGCTCTCCCCAGAGGATATCGTAGGGAAAGCTGGGGATATCCGACATGTGAATACCCGCGCACACAACCCGGCCCCCCTTGCGCACCGCTCGTAGCGCGAGGGGCACCAGCTCGCCTGCCGGGGCGAACAGGATCGCGCCGTCCAGTTCCCGCGGTGGTGTCTCCCCGGAGTGGCCCGCCCAGCGCGCGCCCAGTTCGAGGGCGAAGGCCTGGGCCTCTGAATCCCCCTCTCGGGTAAAGGCGTAGATATCCTGCTCCCTGTGCCGGGCCACCTGGATCAGTATGTGGGCTGCCGCGCCGAATCCGTAAAGGCCTATGTGCTGGCAGGATTCCAGCAGGCGGTAGGCGCGATAGCCGATCAGGCCGGCGCAGAGCAGGGGGGCCGCCTGCAGGTCGTCATAACTGTCCGGCAGCGGGAAGCAGTAGCTGGCATCAGCAACGGTGTACTCGGCGAAACCGCCGTTGATCTGGTAGCCCGTGTAGCGGGCGTTGTCGCACAGGTTTTCCCGTCCGTGATCACAGTACCAGCAGTGCCCGCAACTGCCGCCCAGCCAGGGTACCCCCAGCCGCTGGCCGGGACTGAAACCGCTGACGCCGTCCCCCGTCTTTTCAACTGTTCCCACGATCTGGTGTCCCGGGACCAGTGGCAGGGCGGGTTCCGTGAGATCGCCATCCAGTACGTGCAGGTCGGTGCGGCAGATGCCGCAGGCGGATACCTTCAGCAGCACCTGGCCCGCTCCGGGTTCGGGCACCGGCAGTTCCCGCAACTGCAGGGCCTGACCCTGCTTATCCAGTACCATCGCGCGCAAGCTTCAGTCCTCCAGTGCCTGTTTCATTGTTTTGCAGAAGGTCTTGAGGATCTGGATCCTGGCGTAGGGCTTGTTGTTGCCGGACACCAGGGTCCAGGGCGCATGTCGGGTGCTGGTGCGGCTCACCATCTGGTCGACGGCGAGTTCGTAGTCGTGCCACTTGTCCCGGTTGCGCCAGTCCTCCTCGGTGATCTTGTGTTGTTTGTGCGGTTCCTGCTCCCTGGCCTTGAAACGCTGGTACTGCTCTTCCTGGCTGATATGAATCCAGAACTTGAGCAGGATGCTGCCGTGCTCCGCCAACTGGCGCTCGAACTGGTTGATCTCCCCGTAGGACCGCTGCCACTCCTCCAGGGTGGCGAAACCCTCCACCCGTTCGACCAGCACCCGGCCGTACCAGGAACGGTCAAAAAAGGTACAGCGGCCATCCCTCTGCAGTTGCCGCCAGAAGCGCCACAGGTAGTGGTGGGCATTCTCCTCGTCGGTGGGTGCGGCGAACTGCACCAGACGATACAGGCGCGGGTCAATGGCCTGGGTCACCCGGCGTATGGCCGAGCCCTTGCCCGCCGCGTCCCAGCCCTCGAAAACCGCGACCACGGATCGCTTGTGACGATAGGCTTCCCAGGCCAGGTCCTGCAGCTTTGCCTGGTACTTGGCCAGCTGCTCCTTATAATCGTCGCGCTCCAGTGCCAACTCGAGATCCACGCTGTCCAGTACGGTCGGTTGTGCCGCGCTGGAATTTACCACCAGCTGGTGCTCGGCTGCGCTCGAACTGGTAGTGTGGCGCGCGGCGCCCGCCAGCATTGCGTTGAGTACGATTTCACCGCAGGTGATATCGCGGTAGTGGCGATCCTCCGCCTCGATCAGGTGCCACGGGCTGTGACTCGAATCGGTGCCAAGTATCAACTGCTCCGACACCTGCAGGGCCTGCTTGTACTTGCCGCGAAGCTCGTAGGGCTGGTCGGTCACCCGCGGGTTCTGTTTTTTCCCGGGAGCAGTACCTTCCAGTTGCTGGCGCTGGGTGTCACGGGTGACATGCAACCACAGCTTGACGATGACTGCCCCGTCCTCATTGAGCATGTGCTCGAAGATCTCGATCTCCTTGCAGTACTGGGAGAATTCCTCGTCGTTTATTTTCTCGTCGATTTTTTCCTGGGCGGGATGGGTGTACCAGGAGCCCAGGAATATGCCAATCTGCCCCCGGGAAGGCAGACGGCGCCAGAACCGCCAGAAATAGGGCCTGGACTCCTCCTCGTCGGAGTGTTCCCAGAAGGTGCTCGTTTCGATGCCCCTGGGATCCATCCACTCATTGAGGCGGTGAATCAGAGCCCCCTTGCCGGACCCGTCTAGGCCCCCGATCACGATAATGACAGGATAATTCCGCTCCGCCAGGTCAAATTGAGCCTCGAGTAGCTTCTGTCGCAGTGGCAGCGCCAGCTCGTTGAATTCACTGCTCTTGATCTGTTTGCCGACTTCCAGTGTTTTGAACATTACCGTCTCTTGTTGTTTTATTCGCTGTACTTTAGCGTATTTTTGCCAAGGTTAAGCGACTATAATCGAGGCCATATTGATCGGGAGCAAATAAAAATGGGTTTTTACGACAAGCACATCCTGCCGCGCGTTATCAATTGTGCCTGCGGTACGTCACCCATTATGAAACAGCGGGAAAAGGTCGTGCCGAGGGCCGCTGGAACCGTGCTCGAAATCGGCATCGGCACCGGTCTTAATCTTCCCTACTACAACGCGGACAACGTCGACAGGTTGATCGGACTGGATCCCTCGGAGCAATCCTGGGTGCTGGCGGGAGAGCGTGCCGCCCACCTGGATTTTGACGTTGAATTCATCGGCCTGCCCGGAGAGGAGATTCCGTTGGAGGACGACAGTGTTGACACGGTGCTGGTGACTTACGCCCTGTGCACAATATCGGAACCGGTGACGGCATTGCAGGGAATGGGGCGGGTCTTGCGTCCCGGCGGTTCGCTGATTTTTTGTGAACACGGCAAGGCGCCGGACACGGGAATAGGCAAGTGGCAGGACCGGATCAATCCATTCTGGCGTCGTATACTCGGGGGTTGCAACCTCAACCGGGATATTCCCGCCCTGCTGAGTGATGGTGGCTTCGCGATCGATGACATGGAGCAGATGTACCTGCCAAATACGCCCAGGTTCGCGGGGTTCAATTACTGGGGTAGGGCCTGTCTGAGCTGACCCGCCGTTCGCTGAACGCCCGTCTCGATGCCCCGATTCTTCCGTGCCTGCCTGACGCTCACCCTGTTGCTGCCGTCCCTCGCGTTCGGTGCGCCCAATCTCGAATTCAGGGTGCGGGGCCTGGAGGGCGAACTGCGGCGCAATGTCCTGGCGTTTCTGGGCGATCCACCCGAGACACCCCAGGAGAGGCTGAACTTCGTTGTGTCGACCCGGGAGCGAGTGGAGCGGGGCCTGCTGGCGCTGGGCTACTATCGTCCGGATATCGACCTGGATATCCAGCGCACCGAGCCTGTGTGGCAGATGGATATTCATGTCCAGGCAGGCGAGCCCGTGCGAATTCGCAATATCAGCCTTCGCGTTCTCGGCCCGGCAGCGGACGACCAGAGCTTCACTGACCTGATACAGAACTCGGGGCTGGTGGCAGATGAAGTATTGCATCATGGTCGCTTCGAGGCGCTTCGCAACAGCCTGCTCACCCTGGGGCAGCAGCGGGGCTACCTCGACGGTAAGGTGGTACTCAGCCGGGTGGAAGTGCAGGCTGACGCCGGGCGCGCCGATGTATTCCTGCATTACGACAGTGGCATTCGCTATCGCTTCGGTGAGCTCCGGCACGATGAAGCGGTCATGGACGAGGACCTGCTGGAAGCCCTGAAAACCTTCGAAGAGGGTGATTATTTTCAGCAGTCCCTGCTGCAGCGATTCCAGAGCCAGCTGCAAATGACCCGTTTTTTTTCCAGTGTCACCTTGCAGCCGCTGGTGGAGGAGCGCGAGGACGGCAGGGTACCCATACTGGTGGTATTGCGGGCGGCCAAGCGACACAACTTCAACGTGGGTGTGGGCTATAGCACTGACACGGAAGAGCGCATCACCACGACCTGGACGACGCCGAGGATCAATCGTCACGGACACAGCCAGATCACCAGGCTGGAGTACTCGCAGGTCAACCCCAGCGGCCGCATTACCTATAACATTCCCCTGCGACACCCGTTGAATGACCTCCTGCAGCTATGGGCACGCACCGAGGAGAACGAATTCGGCGACCTTGACAGCGACCAGGACGAGTTGGGCGCCCGGCGGGAGAAGCGCAAGGGAAGTTGGGTGTACAGCTATTCATTGCGCGGGCTGAATGAATCCTGGGAGGTACTCTCACAGAGCCGCACCAACGACTACCTGCTATTGGGGACGACGATTTCCCGGCGTGTCCACACCGGCTCTATCGTCGATCCTCTCAGCGGTTTCAACCAGCTGTATACTCTGGAAATTGCCAACGAGGGGGTCGGCTCTGACGTCGACCTGGTGCGCTTCACTGGAAACCTGCGCCACGTTATGACGCCATTTCCCCGGCACCGGTTTGTCAGCCGCGCCGAATTCGGCGTTGTCGAGATCGCCAGTGGTGACCGGGTTGACCTGGCCCCTTCACTGAACTTCTTTGCCGGTGGCAACCAGAGCATCCGCGGATTTTCCTACCAGTCCGTGGGTAATGAAATTGATGTGGTGCGGGCCAACGGTAACAAGAAGACCCTGGTGGTGGGCGGCGATCGTCTCATCACCGGCAGCCTGGAATACCAGTATTATTTTACCGAGAACTGGCGCGGCGCACTGTTCTTCGACGGTGGTGACGCCTTCGACGAGGGAGAGTTCGATTTCAACTATGGCGCCGGATTCGGTATCCATTACATCACACCGATAGGGGCCATCCGGGTTGAATTCGCCAATAGCCTGAGCGAGGACAATCCCGATTGGCGTCTGCACCTGGCCGTGGGAGCCGAGTTTTGAGAGCTTTCTGGCGATCGATCCTGGTGCTGATGTCGCTGGTGGTCATGCTCGTGGCGGTAGCGCCTTTTACCGGGTGGGGCAGCCGCTCGCTGCTGAACCTGGTCCAGCTCTACGCTCCTCTCGAGATCGAATACCGCAGCGGCAGTCTCGCTTCGCGCCTCGAGCTGGACCGCCTGGCGTACGTGACCGATCAGGTTGGGGTGGAACTGGTGGATATCGACGCGGAGGTGCGGGCTGCCTGTTTCCTGCGCAGCGCACTGTGCTTCAGCCGCCTGCAGGTTGCCAGCCTGGACGTCCAGCTGCCGGAATCCACCGGCGAGGATGAGGGTTCCGGGGATCCGGATCCCGGCGTCGTGGAGTCCACCCCTCGAGCTCTGATCAGTTTCCCGCTGCCGATCGAGAGCGATGCACTGTCGATCGCTTCCCTGCGTGTCCGCTGGACCAATGGCGAGTGGCGGCAGGGGCAGACCCGGTTGGCGCTGAGTCTGAGGGATTCGTCTATCCATGTACTTCAGGCGTCGATGGCCTCACCCGTGCTGGAGTTGCGCGGCGGTGGCGCGGCGAAGCCGGTGAGTGAGGAGCCGGTGGTCCTGCCGCTTATCGACCTGCCGTTGGAACTGTCAGTGGATGAACTGTTGTTACTCGAGCCCAGCTGGAACATCTACGGTACAGGCGCTGAGCACGAGGCATTGTCTCTGCGCGGGCTATGGCGCCGTACGCAGCTGCACATCGATCACCTGGAGACCTCGGCAGAGGACCTGGGGTCCCTTTCCTTCGGAGGCGATATCGAGTTCAGTGGCGGCTGGCCCCTGCAGGTTGACGGCGAGTTGGTGGCAACCGGGTCCATACCTTGGGAAGGACTGGGCAACGAGCCCGTCGCCTTCACTCTTACCGGTAGCCTGGACGCCCTGGCTGCCCGGCTCAATACCCGGGGCGTTCCGGCTCTCTCAGTGGTGGCCGAGTTGGATGCGCTGGATCCACGACTGCCATTCCAGGCCCGGCTCGAAGCCTCGGGGCCCGACGGCCTGGCGCTGGGGGAACTGGCCGCCGTACCGGCGCAGCTGGAGGAACTGGAGCTGGTACTGCCCTGGAGTGCCACGCTGGAGGGCTCTATTTCACGGCAGAGCTTCGAACTTCGCGGAGCGTTGACCGGCCTGGGATACCAGGACGTGCAGCTCGATGTCGGCGGCGTCCTCGACGACGGGCTGCTGTCCCTCCATAGCCTGCGATTGCTGGATGCCAGCGGCGCAAGCCGGCTTTCCGCCAGTGGTAATCTCAGACTCGGGGACAAGCCGGTAGTGTCGCTTTCGTTCTCTTCGCCGGGTTTTTCGCTGCCCGCCATCAGCGACCAGCTGGCGGGTCGCCTCGAAGGTAAGCTGGACCTGGGTATTGAGCTGGCCGGGGATCAGTGGCGGTTGTCGGTGTCCGGGGTCGACCTCCGGGGCGACGTCAATAACCTGCCGGCCAGGGCCAGTGGCATATTTTTCCTCGACCAGGATTGGGGGATGCATGGCACTGACCTCAAAGCCGAGGTCAATGATGCACGGCTCAGCCTGCGCGCCTCGCCTGACGGCCTGGAGCCGGGGACACTCGTAGTCGATATTGCCGACCTGGGACGCTGGCAGAGCGGGGTGGGTGGGCGATTCAGGGCAGATGTCAGGGTTGTGCCCGCACTCGAGCAACTGGTTTTCGAAGGAGAACTGCAGGCACTGCAGTGGGGTGGCATCGACGCCGACCAGGCACGGTTTTCTGGCCGCTTCAATCCCGGAGACCGGAAGGCTTTTGAGTTGTCCCTGGCGAGCTCGGCGCTGGATATCGGTCGGATGGAATTGACCGAGCTGGATTTAGCGGTAGCTGGGGACGAGGCACGGCAGACGGGTCGCCTGACGATAGGGGGCGACGTCGCCGGGGAATTGATTCTTACCGGAACCGGCTGGGGGGAGACCTGGCGTGGAGCCCTGGCACCCGCGGCACTGGAGACCGCACACGGCAACTGGGAGCTGGCCCGGGCGCTTAAGATGCAGTGGCTGGCAGCCCCGGAACAGCTGGCGGTGGAAGATCACTGCTGGCGGTGGCTCGGCGCGTCGATCTGTGCTGGTGACCTACGACTGGGAGCGGAGGGCGGGGCTCGAATCGAGGCCACCGGTGAGCTGGCGAACCTTGACAGCCTGTTGCCGACGGGCATGAAACTGCAGGGCAGCATGCAGCTGGAGGCCACCGGCCGCTGGGGTCCTGAACGTGGCTTGTTACTTGAGGGCAGGTACGCCACCGAAAACGTGGTGGCTACCCGCCAGTACAGCGAGGGGGAATATGCCAGCGCCCGCTGGGATCGGGGCGGGGCGGAGTTGCGCTACGGGGAAGATTCCCTGTCCCTGCAGTGGTCCCTGAGCAGGGACCAGCGTCAGGTGCTGGGCCTGGACCTGCAGATACCGATGTCGGGAGACAGGCCGCTGCAGGGGAGGGTGGCGGTGAACCGGCTGCAGCTGGATCCCCTGGTAGCCTTCCTGCCTGCCATGGCGGATCTGAGGGGAGAGCTGTCAGGGGAGTTCACGCTGGATGGCAGTCTCGAGGCTCCCCTGGCCAATGGGGAGTTGCGCCTGTCAGGTGGTGAACTGGGACTGGTGGGTAACCCGACCCCCCTGAAGCAGCTGGAGCTCGGCCTGCAGTTGCGCGGCGAGCGCGCCGTAGTGGCGGGGGACGGCCTGCTCGGTGGTGGTCCGGTGCGACTGCGGGGAGAAATGTCGTTGCAGCCACAGCTTGCGCTGGACCTGCAGGTGGAAGGTGAGCGCCAGAATGTTCTCTATCCCCCGGCCACGCAGCTGCTGCTGTCCGAAAGCCTGAGGATAGCAGCGGTCCCGGGCTTGGTGCGGGTAACAGGCGATATCACCGTACACCAGGGCAGCCTGGAACCGGAGGTGCTCCCGGAAGGGAGTGTGGCTGTTTCCACCGATGTGGTGGAGGTGGATTACCAGGGCAATGTGATCCGCCGGCAACTGCCCTTCGACCTCGATATGGATGTTCGCATCGTGGTTGAAGACCGGTTCGAGGTGAGGAGCAGCCTGATGCTGGCGACGCTGGGAGGAGAACTTCACGTACTGCAGCGTCCCGGCCAGCCTTTGCAGCTATTCGGCACTCTCAACGTTATCGGCGGTGAGGTGCGGGCCTACCAGCAGCAACTGCGAATCCAGCGTGGTTCCCTGAGCTTCACCGGACGCCCGGACAATCCCTCTATCGATGTCCGCGCGGTGCGCAATATCGGCGGCGGTAATGTCCAGGTGGGTATGCAGATCAGGGGCAGTTACGAGGCGCTGAAAATGGAAGTCTTTTCAGTGCCCCACATGTCCCAGGGGGAGGCCATGTCCTACCTGATCCGCGGCAGGGGACTGGATGCCAGCGCGGGTGAGGACGGAACTGCTCTGGCCCTCTCGGTGGCCAGTGGCGTGGTAAACCGGTCAACCCTGGTGTCCGAACTCAACCGCATCCCCGGGGTAAGCGATGTCAGCTTCGGTTCGGACGGCTCCGCCGAAGATACGGCCGCCACGGTCAGTGGTTATATCGGCAACAGGATCTACCTGTCCTACGGTATCGGGGTCTATGAGCCCATCAACGTGCTGATTGCGCGACTCTACCTGCGCACGCGCCTGTGGCTCGAGGTGGTGAGCAGGCTGGAGAACTCGGTCGACCTGTACTACGCCTTCGATATCGACTGACAGCAATAACATCGGTTGCTTGGGCGCCTCTGGCGCCGGCATGAAGAATTCGGTAACTTACAGCCCCCTTAAAGGATTAAAGAGGATGCGGGCATGAGTGACCACACAACCATCGGCGGTATCGATTACGGTCCCCTGGCGGCCCTGGTAGGCACATGGAAGGGCGACAAGGGGGTAGACCGAGCTCCGGAACCGGACGGGGAGGAGCGCAATCCCTACTACGAGACCATCAGTTTTGAAGCGGCGGGCGATGTTACCAACGCCGAACGACAGACCCTGTCCGTGGTGCGCTATCACCAGGTGGTAAGCCGCAAATCCAACAACAAGGTATTCCATGACCAGGTGGGTTACTGGTTGTGGGATCCGGCGGATAACACCATCATAGAAACATTCACTATTCCCCGCGGGGTAGCGGTGGTGGCTGGCGGCAAGTTGGCCCCGCCCGCAAACCCCGGGGAACAACTGGTGTTCGAAGTAGCAGCGGAAGCCGGCGCGCCGGACTGCGGTATCGTGCAGGCGCCGTTCATGTTCCAGCAGGCAAAGACCACGGCCTTTACCCATACCCTCACGGTCAGGGGTGACGAGATGGAATACAGTGAAAGCACCATTCTCGATATCTACGACAAGACCGCTTACGACCACAAGGACGTGAACACTCTGCAGCGGGTCGGCTGATGGATCCACTCACCCAGGGAACACTGGGGGCAAGCCTGCCCCAGGCCTGTCTCGACCGGCGTCATGCTGCCAGCGCTGGCCTGCTGGGATTTCTCGCCGGCATGGCGGCAGACCTGGATGTCCTGATCCGCTCGAGTACCGACCCCCTGTTGTTCCTGGAATACCACCGCCAGTTCACCCATTCCCTGATATTTATACCGGTGGGCGGATTACTCTGCGCGCTGCTGCTCCACCAGCTGTTCGGTCGACGGCGGGGACTCAGCTTCCGCCAGAGCTGGCTGTTCTGCACCCTGGGTTACGCCACTCACGCACTGCTGGACGCCTGTACCACTTACGGCACCATGTTGCTGTGGCCCTTCAGTGACCAGCGCTTCGCCTGGAATACCATCTCTATCATCGATCCCCTGTTCACGCTGCCCCTGCTGCTGGGGGTGGTGATGACGGCGCGAAAAAAACGGCACCTGTACGTGCGCCTGGCGCTGCTGTGGGCTTTTTCCTACATGGTGCTTGGCCTGTGGCAGCGCAATACCGCTGTTGACATGGGCTATGCCCTGGCCGCCGAAAGGGGCCATGAGCCGCTGCGCCTGGAGGCCAAGCCGAGCTTTGCCAATATCCTGGTATGGAAAATCGTTTACGAGACTGGGGACCGCTACTACGTTGATGCGGTTCGGGCGCGAGTGGCACCCCGGGTATTTCCCGGCGACTCGGTGGAGAAGCTGAATATCGCCAGGGACATGCCCTGGCTGGACCTGGCCTCCCAGCAGGCGCGGGATATCGAGCGCTTCCGCTGGTTCAGCAATGGTTATATCGCCCGTGACCCGATCTATCGTAACCGGGTGATCGATATCCGCTATTCACTGATTCCCAATGAAGTGGATCCACTGTGGAGCATCGAACTGCGTCCGGGCGCTGCAAGGGAAGAACACGCCGCCTACCGGGTTCACCGGGACACCGGCGGCAACCGCATTGGCACCATGTGGAGCATGGTGACAGGAAGCCAGGCTTCACGCCCGGCGGCAGCCTCGTTCAGCCCCTGAATACCGCCTGGGCGGCATCCAGGGCCGCACCGGTGGTAATCGGCGCTCCCTGGCGAGCCAGCACCGCTTCCAGGGCGTTGAGGCAGGTGATCACGTTGCGCTCATTGCTGGCATAGCCCATCAGGCCGATGCGCCAGGTCTTGCCCGCCAGTGCGCCGAGACCGGCGCCGATCTCCAGGTCGAACTCCTGCAGCAGTGCACTGCGCACCAGGCCATCGTCGACGCCCTCGGGGATCAGTACCGAGTTCAGCTGCGGCAGCCGGTATTCGGGGGCCACCGCCATGGCCAGTCCCATGGCGCCCAGGCCCGCTACCAGTGCCTGGTGATTGTGACGGTGCCGGCGGTGGGCGGCTTCCAGGCCCTCTTCCTGCAGCATCAGCAGGGATTCATGCAGCGCGTAGAGGTCGTTGACCGGCGCCGTGTGGTGATAGGCGCGCTTGCTGCTGCCACCCCAGTAGCCCATGACCAGCTGCATATCCAGGAACCAGCTCTGTACCTTGTGGCTGCGGTCGTTGATGCGCGCAACCGCCCGCTCACTGAAGGTCACAGGGGCGATACCGGGTACGCAGGACAGGCACTTCTGGGTGCCCGAGTAGACCGCATCCGCTCCCCAATCGTCCACTTTGACCTCGATACCGCCCAGTGATGTCACCGTGTCGACAATAGACAGGGCATTGTGTTCGGTGGCCAGCGCACACAGGGCCGCCGCATCACTGCGAACCCCGGTAGAGGTCTCCGCGTGAACGAAGGCCAGGATGGCGGCATCCGGGTGCTGCTCGAAGGCAGTGGCCACCTTGTCGATACCCACCGGCTCACCCCAGTTGTCCTCGACCATCACCGCGGTGGCGCCGCAGCGCTCGACGTTCTCCTTCATGCGCCCGCCGAATACGCCGTTCTGGCACACTATCACCTTGTCACCCGGGGATACCAGATTGACGAAGCAGGCTTCCATACCGGCGGAGCCGGGTGCCGACACGGGCAGGGTCAATTCGTTGTCGGTCTGGAAGGCGTATTGCAGGAGTTCCTTGATCTCGTCCATCAGCTGCACGAACAGGGGATCCAGGTGGCCGATGGTCGGGCGGGAGAGCGCGCCTAGTACGCGTGGGGAGACGTCGGAGGGGCCCGGGCCCATCAGGGTTCGCCGGGGCGGATAAAAACTGTTGGTCATTACAGGGGCTGTCCACTTTGCTTGAAAAGTGCGCAACGTTAGCAGGTTTTGGCCCCGAGCTTAAGGGCGAGGGACGAATGTTGCCCATTCACCGCCGTAATAGGCGATGTCGGAGGGGTTCAGGCCCTTTCGGGCGGGGTGGTGGCAAACAGGACCAGCAGCGTCATGTCCTCCTCGATTTCGAAGAAGGAGTGCTCGGTGGTGGCACTGACATAGAGCAATGAGCCGGGCCCGACACTGCGCTCCTCATCCGCCAGGCGCATACGGGCGCGGCCACTCAGCACCAGGTAAACCTCGTCCTCGTCATGGGGCGCCTGCATGTCGGTACTGCCCGCGGCGAGGAAATAGACACCACAGTTGAGAGCGGGGACATTGAGAAACTCCAGGTATTCGACGGCTTCGCCCTTGAGTTTGTCCCTGACCTCCGCCAGGTCGAAGACCTGCCATTTGTTTTCGCTCATCGGGAGGGTTCCTGTCCAACGTGTCGTGACAGACATTCTACGGTTAATCGCGCCATGATAGTATCCCTTTCCTCCAACCGCTGATAAGAGGAATAACAGTGAACCGAGCACAGATCGAACCCAATCTCGCGGCCACTACCCTGCGTCGGGCGCAACTCAATGCTGAACGTACCGCCGTTATTTTCGAGGAGCAGGAAATCCTGTTCGGCGAATTCGGGGATCGCATCCGACGCCAGGCCAGCCTGTTGCGATCCAGCGGCGTCTGCGTCGGGGACCGGGTGGGCTACCTGGGCTTCAATCACCCGGCACTGCTGGAGACCCTGTTCGCGGCACAGGCCCTGGGTGCGATTTTCGTGCCCCTGAACTTTCGCCTGACCGCGGAGGAACTGACTTTTATCATCAACGATGCCGGCATTCACAGCCTGGTGGTGGACGATGCACTGCGCCCGACCCTGGAAACGGCCCGCGAAAA
>JAACFI010000362.1 GCA_009937575.1 Haliea sp. | reverse complement strand
TCGTAATGAACGTGCTCGAGCAGCAGATTCCAGCCTGGTTGATACGGTTGGCTGGCTTGCTCAAAAGCAGTGGCGCTATCGACAAAGCTGAAGGCGTTATTCGCTACTTCGGCGGCAACCTCCTGAATTATTTGGTTTATCCTGGTGTCCGCGCGAAATCTTAACGCGTCCAGATCCAGGGCGCGCTCATAGTGGGCTTTGGCCTGGTCAAACTTCCCGAGATTCTCATACGCCGTAGCGAGCTTGAAATGCGTATCGGCATACCCGGGATCAATCTCCAATGCGGCTTGAAAACTGGCGATGGCGTTTTCCCAGTCATTGTTATCGAAGCTCTGGGTTCCGTTGCTCGAATATTCGCGCCACTCGTCGAGTTGTTCTTGTGACAAGCCGGGACTGTGCACGGACAGGAAAGGCGCGGAGTGCCGGAGATTGACCGGCACCGAGGACAGTAATACCTCGATTCCCTTGTTATTCAGTATCTCAACAATGTCAGTGAGGTTGTCCTCGTAGTGGCTGTAAACAGCCGCCATGCGTGGGTCATCGTGCGAGACATCGTGACTGGTGAACATCTGCATGCCTTCCCACTTGAGTTCCTGCATCGCATCAGTCGGCTTGATCTTCAGTATGAGGCTGTCCAGGGCTTGCCAAATCCTTGTGCGCTTTAAAGCCTGTATTCCCCGGATCAGAGAAATGTTCGTCAGAAAATTCTGGTTGAACGTACCAGGGCCGTAAGGGCCAACCACCTCGTTGTTACCCATCAAGATAACGGCGAAGTCCGCGGAATCCTCCGGAATGGACTTGGCGACCTCGTATACCACGTGGGAATTGACCGAGGTCATCGCTGTATTGATGACTTCGACCTTCCGCGACGGCAATGCGGCCCTGAGTTGGGCCTCCAGGAGCCTGCCAAGACCGTGGTGCTTGTAAGGGAAACCCTTTGCTGCGGATCCCCCCATGACGTAGACCCTGATCAACTCAGGACTGCGCTCTACGGTAAAGGTATTTTCCCGTGGGCCGATATCTAACGACGGCGGATAGAACTGGTCGGCGAAATCAGGGTTTTCCTGGTAGTGCGGTACGCCATCGATGTCAATCTCATGGAAATAGTCGAAAGACGTTCCAACACCAAAAACCGTGAGGCCCAGCTCAAGTAGAACAAAGAAGAGCAGGGGGACCAGAACGGTGGTAATAAATGTAAAGACAACTTTCTTAATGAGGTGGCCCCTGGTGATCTCAGGCGACTGTGGTTGGACAGTAACGATCGATAAATTCCTGGTGGGTGGGCAATTGCTTCAACACATGGTCCACCTTCTGACCCTGGATATGCATAAACTGCTTGAGCGCCTGCTCGTCCATCATATCCACAATAGGGTGATAGCTCTTCGGTTTGATACCTTGCCCCAGCATCACCTGGGTCCAGCTGTTTTCACGGAAGATATCGAACTCCGCTTCGAACACCAGACCGCTATCGCGGAACAGGTCCAGGCGATGTTGCAGGCTGTCGGGAATATCCATGTCGCGACAACGACGCCAGAATTCTGAATCTGTTCGTTCTGTGACATGGTAATGCAGGATGATGAAATCGCGAATAAAGCGGAACTCCTTGTCCATCTGGTGATTGAATTCCGCTCGGTCCGAATCGACGATGCCGCCGTGCGGAAACATCTGCATCAGCCGGATCACGCCTCGCTGGATCAGGTGAATGCTGGTGGATTCCAGTGGCTCGAGAAAGCCTGCCGACAGGCCCAGCGCAACGCAGTTTCGATTCCAGTGTTTCACACGCTGGCCGGTGCGAAAGCGCAATACTCTCGGCTCTGTGATGACTTCTCCTTCGAGATTACTTAGCAGGGTATCGCGGGCTTCATCGTCACTCATGAAGTCACTGCAATAGACCAGCCCGTTACCAACGCGCGTCTGCAAAGGAATGCGCCACTGCCAGCCGCTTTCTCTCGCAATTGAGCGCGTATAAGGAATCGGCTCACTGACTGCCTTTGTTTGTACGGCAATGGCGCGGTCGCAGGGAAGCCAGTGAGTCCAGTCTTCAAATTCGGTGCCGAGAGCCTTGTCCAGCAGCAGGCTGACAAAACCGCTGCAGTCGATAAACAGATCACCCTCGACGACCTGCCCTGATTCAAGAACGACTTCAGAGATGTCTCCGGATTCTGTCTGCCGAACATCAACTATCTTGCCTTCGACTCGGGTTACACCGTCCTTTTCAGCCAGCTGGCGCAGGTACCCGGCATAACTCGTAGCATCGAGATGGTATGCATAACTCAGAGCATCCTGCTGCAGCAGACCGAACTTGCCCGCTTTCGCGGCCATCAACTCCGGCGCGTAGCGACTATAGTCCTCGGCCAAGCCGAGTGCCCTGGCCTTATGCCAGAAGTGGTGGAAGCCTGCGGCCCAGCAGCCCTGGCCGGTGAAACCGAAGGAATGAATATAGTCATGGCCGATAGTCCGCCAGTTTTCGAAGCAGATGCCCAGCTTGATAGTTCCCTGCACCCTGGATAGAAATTCTGCCTCGTCGATCTTCAACAAGCGGTGCATTGTTCTGAAAGGCGGTATGGTTGCCTCGCCTACACCGACCGTGCCGATGGCATCCGATTCGACCAGGACGACGTTCAGGTTGGCTCCGATTAGCCTTGCAAGAGAAGCTGCCGCGGTCCACCCTGCAGTACCTCCACCTACAACGACAACATTTTGTACTTTTTCAGCTGGCATAAGACCTTCGCTTTACAACAGTTTGTCTCTTAACATCTTACGAATTTGCCGTGCGGACTGCTCATCAATGGGGTTTAACACGCCGCGCGCAGCCTCCGGTATGTGTTCAAAGTTGTCTTTTTGAGGATTAAACACATAGAAATCAAACAACTCTCGCCACTGTTCTCTTTGTGCTTCAGGCAGGTCACGAAGACCCAGCATGGCATGCTGTAACACACTTAATGGCGGTCCCATGTAGGAAGGTGAGCTGCGCCACCAGTAATTGACCAGTACGTTAAAGGCGTCCAGCGCTTCCATGTGATGCCACCACATGCTCGGAACGATGAGAGCATCTCCAGGTTCGAGCACGGCCATCTGAGCGGACTTGATTGCCTCCCGGAATTTCGGGAAGCGATCGTAATCAGGCGCACAGAAGTCCACCAGGCTTATGGGTTGTCCCGCCGGTGTGAAATCCAGCGGGCCAACATAAAGATTTGGTAACTGCTCCGGCGGAAACAGGATTACTCGGCGGTGTCCCGCCACCACGCAGGCGATATTGGAGGGGAAATCATAGTGGGCGGATACCCGACTCTGGTTGCCGATCCAGATGCTGACCAACGGGGCAAGGTGTTGAATCGGGATGTCATTCTGCTCGCGGAATCCGGGTAGCCAGTGATCTACGTTGGTGGAGCCGATATAAAGTGACGGTGGTGAAGGCAGATCAATATGAGACCGGACCTGTTGCATGGCTTCCTTGAGCGCAATCCGCCGGTACTCAAAATTGAAGGCGGTCATGTCCTCGTTGTAGAAGATCCGGCCAGCGGCTTCAGGCGGCGCATGGAGTGCCGTGACCACGTTATCGGAGTCGAACCCCTGCAGGTATTCAATAACCCGGTCCACCGACTCGCGACCATGCTTGACGGCAGGCCAATCGGCGGCAAGCCCTCGTATGACCAGCGGTTGATCAGACGCCAACACATCATCACTGAGATCTGTGACAGTGAGGTCACGTGTCTCGGCAATTGCCTGGCTAATTTCATTCAGGACATGCTGGCCGGTCATAGTTTACCCAGACCTCTCGCTACGCTCGGAGCCGATTGCGTCTTTCAATAATGTCACGCATCCGCGACATTGAGGCTACTGCCATGAACACAGGTTGCAGGTAGCCAGTCTGATTCAACGATTCCAGTACGTCCCCCTTCAGCTGATAAAGCCGTTCCTCTGCAATGCTGTAGAAACCCTCTATGCTCCTCTTGCTGCCATCTCTAAAGGCAATATCCATGGTGATCTGCTCGAGAAGTTCGTGTTTAAGCAGGGCTTCAATAAATCCGTCGCCATGTTGCATGCCACGATGGAGCTTATCCAGCAATGCAATCTTTTGATCAAGAAACTCCGTTGCCTGGCCCTCGGTATCAAACAGGGCTTCCCCCTCATCCTGGCTCACTCGCGGGTGATCGAGATCCAGAGAAACCACCGGAGTTGTACTATCATTTTCTCCACCAGTGGCAATCAGAAATGGCTGACGTTGTAAGACGACAGGGATATACGATGCGTCCCAGACATCGTCCTGCAGGAACAGGTTCTGATTGGGTTCGAAACCCAAAACAGCCGCAGCAAAGAATTCGCCGGTGCCCGGATCCTTGGTAAACAGGATCGGGTAGCAGCTCTGAATATCCCTGAACTCCATGGGGTAGGTCATCGCGTACATGACGGCGTCGCCC
>JAACFI010000068.1 GCA_009937575.1 Haliea sp. | reverse complement strand
GCGCACCATCGAGTTTCGAGATGGCACCGCTCCCTTCTTACCTGCAAACCACCTCAAACCCCTCATCCCTTGGCTCAAACACCAGCTGCTGGTTGATACATGCCGGCATATCACCCACCGAGTGACTGACAAAAATCACCTGGGTATCGCAATTGGCAGCAATGTGATCGATAGCCCGTAAAATCAACCTGCGATGGTGGCCGTCCAGGCCCAGGGTGGGTTCGTCCAGCAGCAGGATCACCGGTGATTTCACCATGGCACGGGCCAACAGCACGACCCGCTGCAGTCCGAATGACAGGGCGTCGAATCCCTCCCGGGCGTACTGGGCCAGGCCCAGGGCCGCCAACCACCGCTCGGCACTGTCCCGCTGGCGATCGCCCCAGTCATCAAACAGGCCGATGGTATCGAAGAAACCTGATACGACGACCTCCACCACCTTCATACCCCTGGCAAAATTGAGATGTAACTGGGTGTCCAGCTGCCCGTACTTCTGCTTTATGTCCCACACGCTCTCGCCGCTGCCCCGGCGGATACCGAACAGGGTGATATCCTGGCCGTAGGCCTTGTGGTTGTCGCCGGTCACCAGGCTCAGTAGCGTGGTCTTACCGCAGCCGTTGGGGCCGGACACGCAGCAGTGCTGGTCGCGATCGAATACCCAGTCCACGTCCCGCAGTACCTGGTGCTCGCCGTAGCTCACGTCGACCCCTCGCAGTACCAGCAGTGGTCCACTCTCGGGCAGGCTGTAGTCCCGCGGGGACGGCGGCGGTAGTGCTGCCAGCGTCGCCAGCGGTGGGTTCATCAGTGCCTGTACCCCGGGATCATCGCGCACCAGCCCACCGGGGCCGCAGGTGCGGATCCTGCCCTCATCCATCACCAGCAGGTGGCTGACGGCATCGGGCACGTCCTCCAGCTGGCGGCACAGCATGAGTACGCAGATGGGGGAGTGAAGCAGTTCGTTGAGCACCTCGCGCATTTCCTCCTGGGTGCTAAGGTCCAGGCCGTCCAGGGGGCTGTCCAGTATCAGCAGTGCCGGCTCACTGAGAATGGCCTTGATCAGCAGGGTCTTGCGCATTTCGCCGGTGGAGATGAAACGCAGGCCGCGTTCCAGGATATGGCCGATGCCCAGTCGCTCGACCCACCGCTCGAAACTGCTACCTGCAGGGCGGCCATCGAGGATGATGTCCCGTACACGGGTGCCGGGGTCGCTGGCGTCGGCCCGGTACTCCGAGTCATCCAGTTTCTTGTCCCGCTCACACAATGCCCGGGCCTGCTCGAAACAGACGTAGGCCACGCCGTTCTCCTCCAGCTCGGGAGAGCGAAGCACGTCGCCCGAGAAGTGCGTGGCCTGCCGGCTGATCACCCGGGCCAGGCTGGTCTTGCCGGCGCCGTTGGGGCCGAGACAGGCCCACTGTTGCCCTTTTTCCAGGCGCCAGTCAATGTGCTGGATCGCCGGCAGGGCGCGGTAGACCAGGTGGACATCGCGCAGTTCCAGTAGTGCATTGCCCGTCGGTTGTTGGTCGCCCATGTCTTCCCCGTGGCAGATTTATGGTCACCGCCGCTTGTATCGAACTCTTGCGGCTGGCTTAATCCATGCAGTCAAGTCGGGAATTATGCGCTGGTGTCGGTTTCACTGCTACAACTTATCGAGGGCCGTCTGGGAGATCACAGCCCGGGCCGCAAACTGTTGCGGCGCCTGATGAAACGGTCGGCGGTGGCCATGATACTGCAGGTGCGCCAGGGTGAGCTCAATATCCTGATGATCAAGCGTGCCGAGCGGGAGGGGGATCCCTGGTCCGGCCATATGGCCTTTCCCGGAGGCCGCATGGACAAGACCGACGCCCACGGGTTCGCAGTGGCGGTGCGGGAAACCGAGGAGGAAGTGGGCCTCACCCTGGGTCCGGCGGACGAGTGCATCGGGCGCCTGTCGGATATCAATGCCCGCCCGCACAAGGGCGCCTTCGGCATGGCGGTCAGCCCTTTCGTGTTTCGCCTCGAGCGCGAAGTGGAATTCAGCCCCAATCACGAGGTGGCGGAGGTGGTGTGGGTGCCCCTGGAATTCCTGCTGGATACTAATAATCGCCAGGAAATGGTGTGGGAGTTCAAGGGTGCGAAGATTCCCATGCCCTGTTACTTCTACGGTAAGCGCCGAATCTGGGGGCTCTCGCTGATGATGCTGGATGAGCTGATGGACCTGGTGGAGGGACAGAATCCGAGGCGGAAGCGTTGGCGGCGGGGGTGAGGTGGCCGTGGGCAAATGGTGCGCAGTACCCGATAAAGCAGGGCCTGCCCCGCTTTATCGGGTACTGCGCACCATCCATGATGGATCCCCGAACTATTCTTCATCCCCCCGCAAAAACGCCCGTGTATCGAGCATCAACTCCCGCAACGCGGGATCTTCCCGGCTGGCCTGCAACAGGGCGTCGCTGTCCACATTTCCCGCCACGTACTCTGCTACCAGGTCCAGCAGCACCGGTGTCATCGGCGGCTCACGTTCCCAGCGGGGCGCATTTACCAGGTTGCCGGTCACCGTTTCGCCCTTCTGGCTGAGCCAGTAACCGCCACAGCTGGACAGGCTGTAGTCGCCGATTCGCCCATAGCTCACATTGGGCGTGTTGGGGTTGAAGCCCCCGGGGATGTCTTCCTCGATCCGGTTCAGGGCCATAATCCACTGGCTGCCGACGGGGAACAGCCCGGGCTCCGGGCGGCAGTAGTCACCGGTCTTCAACCAGATTCGTATGGGGTCCACGTGGCTTTTGCCTCGCAGTATCCGCTCCACCGAGAGGTCGATGGAGTTGCCCTTGGCCGCCACCACGGTGCCGCTGAGCACCAGGCTGGTCCCGGCCTGTACCTCGCTGAAGGAGCCATGCCACAGGCATTCGCACTCGCTGCGTGCCGCACCGGCGACCAGTGTCAGCAGCAGGGCGAAAACCGCGCGACCCATGTCGCTACTGCAGTGCCCGGGCCGCTTGCAGGGCGAAATAGGTGAGGATGCCGTCACAGCCGGCACGCTTGAAGCACATCAGGGACTCCAGCATCACCGGCTCCTGCTGCAGCCAGCCCTGTTCGAAGGCCGCCATGTGCATGGCGTATTCGCCACTGACCTGGTAGGCGAAGGTGGGGGCCTTGAGTTCCTCCTTTACCCGCTGCACGATATCCAGGTAGGGCATACCCGGCTTCACCATGATCATGTCCGCCCCTTCCGCCAGGTCCAGGGCGCACTCGTGCAGAGCCTCGTCGCTGTTGGCCGGGTCCATCTGGTAGCTGAACTTGTTGCCGCCCTTGATATTGCCTGCGGAGCCCACCGCGTCCCGGAACGGGCCGTAGTAGCTGGAGGCATACTTGGCAGAGTAGGCCATGATCAGGGTGTTGTGGAAACTGGCCGATTCCAGCGCGCCGCGGATGGCACCGATGCGGCCATCCATCATGTCCGAGGGCGCCACCACGTCGGCGCCGGCCTCGGCGTGTGACAGCGCCTGTTTGACCAGTACCTCGGTGGTGACGTCGTTGAGCACGTAACCACTGTCATCGATGATGCCGTCCTGGCCGTGGGTGGTGAAAGGATCCAGTGCCACATCGGTGATGACGCCCAGTTCAGGCAATGCATTTTTCAGTTCCCGCACCGCCCGCTGCACCAGGGCGTCACTGTTATAGGACTCCTCTGCCAGCAGGCTCTTGCGCTCCGTCCCCACTACCGGGAACAGCGCGACGGCGGGTACTCCCAGCTGTTGTATTTCCCTGGCCTGTTCGACCAGCAGGTCGATGCTCAGGCGCTCTATACCGGGCATCGAGGGAATCGCCTCGCGCTGTCCGCCACCTTCCAGCACGAATACCGGAAATATGAAGTCCGCCGGAGTCAGGCTGGACTCCCGCACCAGTCGCCGGGAAAACTCGTTGGCCCGCAGGCGACGCATGCGGGTGTCGGGAAAGGCGCCTCGTTGTGTATTAAATCCCATTTTCATACTTCCCCTAGAGGCTGTTAAAGGCGAGTTTCGCCGCAGCAACGGTCTGGGCGATATCGCCCTCGCCGTGGGCGCTGGACATGAAACCCGCCTCGTAGCAGGCGGGAGCCAGGTAGATACCGTGTTCCAGCATCAGGTGAAAGAAACGATTGAAGGCCTCGGTATCGCCGGCCATCACCTGTGCGTAATTGGTGACGCAGTCCTCCCCGGTGAAAAACCCACCGAACATGGTGCCCGCGCAATTGGTGGTAAAGGGTACGCCGGCGGCCCGGGCCGCCTCTTCCAGTCCCTGGCACAATTGTTCCGTATGTTGGAACAGCGGTTGGTAGAAGCCCTCGGCGGAGATGATGTCCAGGGTGGCCAGTCCGGCGGCCATGGCGATGGGATTGCCGGAGAGGGTACCCGCCTGGTAGACCGGCCCCAGAGGCGCAATCTGCTCCATGATATCGCGCTTGCCACCGAACGCGCCCACCGGCATCCCGCCGCCGATGACCTTGCCCAGGGTGGTCAGGTCCGCCTCGATGTTGTAGAAACCCTGGGCCCCCTGCAGGCCAAATCGGAAGCCGGTCATTACCTCGTCCAGGATCAGCACCGCGCCGCTGTCCGTGCAGACTTCCCGCAGGGTCTCCAGGAAACCCGGCACGGGGGGGATGCAGTTCATATTGCCCGCCACAGGTTCAACGATTACGCAGGCGATGCGCTCCCCGTATTCGGCGAAGGCCTGGCGCACGCCTTCGCTGTCGTTATAAGTGAGGGTCAGGGTGTGGTCCGCCAGCGCCGCTGGTACCCCCGGGGAACTGGGCACACCCAGTGTCAGTGCCCCGGAACCGGCCTTTACCAACAGGGAGTCTGAGTGGCCGTGATAACAGCCCTCGAACTTGACGATGGTATCGCGCCCGGTATAACCCCGGGCAAGGCGGATGGCGCTCATGGTGGCCTCGGTGCCGGAGTTGACCATGCGCACCAGGTCCATGCCGGGCATGATGTCGCAGATGCGATCCGCCAGTTGTATTTCCAGCTCCGTCGGGGCGCCGAAGCTGAGCCCCTTCTCGCTTTGTTGTACCACCGCCTCGCGCACCGCCGGGTGGTTGTGTCCCATGATCATCGGGCCCCAGGACAGCACGTAGTCGATGTAGCGTTTGCCCTCGGTATCGAATACGTAGGCGCCCTCACTGCGCTCGATGAATACGGGTGTGCCGCCCACGGCCTTGAACGCCCGCACCGGTGAGTTCACTCCTCCGGGGATGTGTTGTTTCGCGCGTTCGAAAAGTTGTTCTGAGGTGATCATCTGACTATGTCCTGGTCCGGGAGGGGAATTATCGGGGTTGCGCCGCGGAATATCCAGAGGCTGCCCCGGACACGGTGGGAGACACTGCGCCAATGGGCAAGGGAATTCGGGGATGAGATCAGTTAATAAGTATTGCGAGCCGACTTATCAGCCATGGTTGCGGAAGGTCGAGGCTAGAAGTTCCACCTTTCGATGGGAGTCGTGTCCACGTCGAGCTCCTGCTCGGGTAATAAACCTGAAGTGACAACCTTGATGTACTGGTCCAGTTGGGAGATCGCTTTCAACCTGCTGTCAAACGGACCGTGGACAGTCCCCTCGCGCGTGTAGAAGAACCAGAAATCACCGTCCTGGACGATTCTTTCAGAGCGATAAACCGGTCGCGACCTGGGGCCATCTTTCCGCTTATTAGCCATTTTGAAACCTCATTTGGGGACCAGTTAATTCTAGGATTATTCGCCCCGAGGACGGAAACTCGATATTTGAACCCGTTCACAGATTTCCATACTTTAGTCAGGTACTCGACCGAGCCCAGGCGAAACACCTGCTTCTATCTGACTTGGGGCGTATCCATAGAGTCAGAAAACTTTACTGTTGACTAGTAAATGCTTCCGTAAGCAAGCCTAAGTCATTGATTTTATTAGTTCGGCATACTTATTGCAGTCAATTTAACAGGGCGAGGTGTGCCTGTTCTTGCCGGGATCGCGGGAGAATCAATTGTCGGCGAGGCACACCTGCGGCAGATAAATCTAGAAGCCCGACGAGGGCTATGGAGCCAATTTGGTAACACGTGACAAACGCAATATTCTCACTCGTGAATTGGTAGAAGAGCTGGAAAAGTACTGCTCTGTATCGGTCTGTTGTACTGACAGTGCCTGCAGTACGGCCAAGGGTTTGGCCAGGGAGAGATACCTGATCGACGATGCACCGGAATTACCACTGACTGGCTGCGATTCAACTTCCTGCAACTGTACCTTTGTTTCACACCGCGATCGGCGGGACTTTCTCAGCAATCGACGCTCCACAAATCGGCTGGCACCACAGCACTATAAAAATCTGTTTCATGACGATCGCCGTGAGGGAGTTGATCGTCGCTCTGTAAAGGTCGACTTCAAGCACACCGGCCGATAGTGCTGGCGTGTTCGCCACCCTGGCTAGAACGGTTTCAACACCGCCAGGATCACGATAGCGAACAGGAACAAGACCGGCACCTCGTTGAAAAACCGGTAGAATACGTGTCCGCGCTGGTTGCGGTTGTCGTTGATGGCCCGCACGTAGCGACCGCACTGCAGGTGGTACACCACCAGGAAGGCAACGCCGCCCAGCTTGAACCACATCCACCGGGCCTGCAGGTAGTAGTCCGGGTTCTGCGCGATCATCGCCAGTCCCAGGACGATGGCAATGATCATGAAGGGTGTGACGAAGCGATAGAGTTTGCGCGCCATCACACCCAATTGTGCCCGGGTGACCTGGTGCTCACTGGCAGCGTAGTAAACGAAGATGCGCGGCAGGTAGAACAGGCCGGCGAACCAGCAGACGACGAAGATGAGGTGAAAGGCCTTCAGCCAGAGCATGGTGGGTCCTCGGTAATGATCACAGTCGCGACAGGGTAAATTTCTCGACACTCTCACGGGTCAGCACCCCGTGGAGGATACGTTTGCCGGTACTCCTGCTGCGCTCGTAGACGCAGGCAGCCTCCACGGTCTGGGCGTACATGGTATCCATGGCCTGGCGCAGGGTGGCCTGCAGGGGCACGGGGGCCATGCTCCAGCGACGGATGTCTGCTTGCGTCAGGTCCACGAATTCTTCGCTTTCCGCGTCGCTGACCTGTTCCTGTTCGTGGTCCGTCGCCTGCGCCGGCTCGGGTTCTGGCTCCGCTTCCGAATCCTTCGCTTTCAGCCAGTCCAGCAGGTCCTCGCCCTGTACCAGGTAGAGATCCTCGCCCTCCCGCTCCAGCAGGCACCAGGTGGGCGTGAACTCCAGCAGTGGCTCCAGGTCTTCCTGCTCCAGGTGAGTGGGTACCCGCATCACCCTGCTGTCCATGGCGGAACTGACGTCGGTTCGGTGCAACAGCTGGTTGAGGGGGTCTTCCGGAACGACGCGCATAAGCTGGCGCAACACCGTCTGGTGAGCGGACTGCTGCCTGAACATCACTGTATTGGTGAGGCAGGCGGCGACGATGGCGAGCATGGCTGGCATGCCGATGCTCACGGTGTGGGTCAGCTCGATCACCGCCAGGATCGCCGCCAGGGGGGCATTGAGCGCCGCCCCCATGGCGGCGCCCATACCGATGATAACGTAAAGGATCGGGTCCGAGGGCAGTTCCAGGCCTACAGCGCGGCCGATGATGCCCAGGGCACCGCCCATACAGGCGCCTATCAGCAGGTTTGGACCGATCAGCCCCACCGGCAGCCCCATGCCACAGCTGGTAGCGGTGGCAATCAACTTGCACAGGGCAATCATCAGCAGCAGGGAAAGGGCAATCTCACCCTGCAGTACCAGCTGCAGGCTGTCGTAACCTATACCGAGAATCTGTGGTACCCCCAGCGCCAGCGCCCCGGTGACCGCGCCGGCGAAGCCGAAACGCACTGCCACCGGCCAATGGGCCAGGCCGCCGGCGACTTTCAGCAGGCGGATAAACCCTGCCACTGCCAGGCCACAGATAAAGCCCAGCAGCAGGATGAAGGGGATCTCTGCCAGTGAAGCCAGCCGTACCGGGGGAAGGTTGAACAGCGGTTCGCTGCCTGACAGGATGAAGCTCACTGCCGAGGCCGAAACCGCAGCCAGCATCACCGGGATAAAGCCGACCACGCTGTACTGGGCCGCGATCACCTCCATGGCGAAGATGATCCCGGCCAGAGGCGTGTGGAAGGCAGCGGCAATGCCGCCCGCGGTGCCGCAGGCGACCAGCATCCGCAAACTGGTATTGGGCAGGCCCAGCCGCTGACCCAGCAGGCTGTTCACGGCACCGCCGAGGTGCACCCCGGGTCCCTCGCGGCCACCGGACTGCCCGCTGGCCAGGGCGAAGGTGCCGCCCAGGAATTGCAGTATCGCGTTGCGCAGGGGCAGCGCGCCGTAGCGCGAATGCATGGAGCTGATCACGTGCACAATGCCGGTTTCCCGGTGCTCCGGTTGGAGCAGGGAATACAACGCGCCAAGCAACAGCGCCCCGCCGGCGGGCAGGGCGAACCAGGCCCACTCGGGCAGGGACTCGAAGTCCTCGCCACCGCCGCCTACCCCCCACAGGACCGCCAGTTCGGCGATCGCGAGCTCGAAGATCAGCACGATCAGTCCCGAGGCCAGGCCACCCACCAGCCCCAGCAGGGAGTAGGCCAGCAGGGACTCGTAGTTGGTCAGGTAGCGCCGGTAATTGCTCAGCAGTGCGCGCACGGGGTCCAAGGGTTCTCCATTAAAATCACAATATTACCAGTTATCTCGCGGCGTATTGCTTTTATACTACAGGGTTCTGCATCGGGATTTTCCCGCAAGATGGAAAGCACAGGGCCTGGATAGACTCATGGTAAAGGTTGGAATAGTTGGCGGGACCGGTTATACCGGGGTTGAGCTGCTGCGCCTGCTGGCGTCGCACGAGGAGGCGGAGGTGGTGGCGATCACTTCCCGCGCCGAGAGCGGCCGCCGGCTGGACGATCTGTATCCCAACCTGCGCGGCATCTACGACCTGGCGTTCAGCGAGCCGGATGTGCAGGCCCTGGCGGCCTGCGACGTGGTGTTTTTTGCCACGCCCCACAATGTGGCCATGAACCTGGTGCCGGAGTTGCTGGCCGCGGGCGCGCGGGTTGTCGACCTGTCCGCCGATTATCGCATCCGCGATGCGGACATCTGGTCTGACTGGTATGGCGAGCCACATGCCAGCCCCGAGCTGTTGCCCGAGGCGGTGTACGGGTTGCCCGAGGTAAACCGGGCGCAGATTGCCGACGCCAGTCTGGTGGCCTGCCCCGGCTGCTACCCCACGTCGGTGCAGCTGGGCTTTATTCCCCTGCTGGCCAGGGGGCTGGTCGATCCCGCACACCTGATCGCCAGTTCAGCTTCCGGCGTGAGCGGCGCCGGGCGCCAGGCCAAGGTGGACAACCTGCTCACTGAGGTTGCGGACAGTTTCAAGGCCTACGGCGTGGCGGGCCACCGTCACCTGCCGGAGATAGAGCAGGGGCTGGCCGACGTGGCCGGGGAACCAGTGGCGGTCACCTTCGTGCCCCACCTGTTGCCGATGATCCGGGGCATCCACTCCACCCTGTTTGCCCGTCTGAAGGGGGAGGCCGGCGACCTGCAGGCGCTTTACGAGCAGTGGTATGCCGATGAACCCTTCGTGGATGTACTGCCCCCGGGCATGCTGCCCCAGACCCGCACGGTGAAAGGCGCCAATCGCTGCCAGCTGGCGGTTGCTTTACCCCAGGCGAGGGATACGGTGGTGGTGATGGCGGCCATCGATAACCTGGTGAAGGGTGCTTCCGGCCAGGCGATCCAGAACATGAACATTATGCTGGGCCTGGAGGAGAGTATGGGCCTGCGCCAGGTAGGCCTGCTGCCCTGAGGGGGTTGTAAGTGGACAAGTCCCGCTTCAAGCCCCCCAGCGTGGTCTACCGGCAGCGACGCAGGCGCTTGCAGATACTGGTTTTTGCCCTGTCAGGAACACTGCTGTTGGCGGCGGGATTCTGGTTGGGTCGGCAGGTGGCCTACAACGGTATGGGCCTGAATCCGGAGAGCCACCGCGAAATGCAGGCAGAATACCAGGCGGCGCTGGCCCGGGCAGAGGCCCTCTCCCGGGAGCTGGAGATGGAGCGCACCCGTCACGAGGTCGACAGGCGTGCCCTGGAGATGGTCCGCGGAGACATCGCCGCCCAGAAGGAGCAGATCGCGGGGCTGGAGGAGGGGCTGCGTTTTTATCGCAGCCTGATGGCGCCGGGAGAAATTGCCCAGGGCCTGAGCCTGCGCGGAATCGAACTGATTGCCCGGACGGAGCCCGGCCGCTACGCCTTTCGAATCGTAGCCCAGCAGGAGGCGGTGAAGCACCAGATGCTCAAGGGTGAGCTCTACGTGGAAGTGTTTGGGATTGAGGGAGGCGAACGCAAATCCTATCCCCTGTCGGAGCTCTCGGAAGACCTGGACGACAATGTGCTGTCGTTGCGTTTCCGCTATTTTCAGGCATTAGAGGGCGAGCTGAAGTTACCTGACGGGTTCCAGCCGGAGGGCGTCAGTGTGGTGGCCAGTGCGACCACACCGCGCGAGGCGGAGGTCAGGGAAAGATATTCATGGCATGTAAAGGAGAAGTTTACCCATGTTGGGAAGTAAGAAATCGGCCCTCAGTGTTTCCGGGGCCACCACCCTGATATCGCGGGAGACCGTGGTGGTGGGTGACCTGCATTTCACAGGCAACCTCGATATAGAGGGCCTGGTGCAGGGCAATATCATTGCCAAAGACGGCAAGGAAGCCCTGGTGCGTGTGGTGGACAAGGGCTGCGTGGAGGGCGAGATCCGTGCCCCGTCGGTATTGATCAACGGTGATGTCAGGGGCGACGTCCACTCCTCGAAGCACCTGGAGCTGGCTTCAAGGGGGCGGGTACAGGGTAATGTGTTCTATACGCTGCTGGAGATGGCCGCCGGGTCCGAGGTCAACGGCAGTCTCACCCACCTGGAGGAATCCGGAGAACAATCTGCTTCCCGGGAGACGAAGCCGGACCCTCGGGTGGAGGTGATTGAGGCGGGGCAGAAGCAGAACAGCCCCACCGCGGTCGCCTCGAACAAAGTTGACTGAATTAGTCGGATATATCACAATGGCCGGTCGGAGTATTGCGAGCCGTTTGCCCGCGCGACCCAGAGTGTATCCATGTCTGTAGCTGAAACCTTTAATCCCGCGTCCATCAACCTTACCGCCAGGGCGGTGCACAAGGTTCGAGACCTGGTGGAAGAAGAGCAGAACGATGAGCTGAAATTGCGGGTGTTTATCACCGGTGGCGGCTGCTCCGGGTTCCAGTACGGCTTCACCTTCGACGAGATCGCGGCCGAAGACGACACGGCTATTGAGATCGACGGTGTCACCCTGCTGGTGGACCCCATGAGTTTTCAGTACCTGGCGGGCTCAGAAGTGGATTACACCGAGGGACTGGAAGGATCCCGCTTCGTGATCAATAACCCTAATGCCACCGCCACCTGTGGCTGCGGTTCCTCTTTCTCTATCTAATACTCGGTACTATCACTTGTTGAGGCGTTGCCAGGATTTCTTCACATCGCTGGCGTTGCTGCTGTGCCTGACACTGTTCCCGGGTCTGTCCCCTGCACAGGACGGATCTACAGAGGCCCAGCACTACGTCGCGGATATAGAGCTGCACACATTGCCGGAATTCCGCCAGTTGCTGCAGCGGGCGGACCAGTTGTTCCTGGCGGGCGGCTTACCGGATGACGGGGAGGCGGCGGTAGTGTTTGTCTTACACGGCCCGGTTCTACGCAGCCTGCTGCGGAGGAATTACCTGGACAACCGGCAGACGGTGGACCTGGCGGCCCGCCTGTCGGCGCTGGGCGTGATCGACGTCAAGGCCTGCCGTGCCTGGATGCGCAGCGCCAGTGTCGACGAGGCCGACCTGCAGCCCTTCGTGGAGACCGTTCCCTACAGCCTCGACGAGATCAATCGGCTGGTGAGACAGAGCAACTATGTTTACTTCTAGGGTTTATTTCTAGGAGGCGGTATTCGCGGGATATATCCCGCCCAGAATCCGTTCCCCCGAAGCCCCCGTTACCGTCGGTGAATTTCCCGACAGCCCCTCCAGCGTCCGATGGGCAAGCCAGGCGAAGGTCACTGCTTCCACCCAGTCCGGGTCCATGCCAAGGGTGGCGGTGGTCGTTACCGTCGCCGGTGCCAGTCGCCGCACCAGGCGCTGTAGCAGATCGGTATTGTGGGCACCCCCGCCGCAGACGTACACCTCGGTAATATCCAGTTCGCAAGCGCCAAGTGCCCCTGCGATGCTGGCGGCGGTGAGTTCCGCCAGGGTGGCCTGGATATCCCGTGGGTCCGGGTTATCGACGAAGGTCAACTGGCTGTGCAGCCAGGCCGGGTTGAAAGCCTCCTTGCCAGTACTGCGGGGCCCCGAGCGGGAGAAATAGGCATGCCCCAGCAGTCGAGCCAGCAATTCCTCGATCACCTCACCCGAAGCCGCCCAGGCACCTTCCCGGTCACAGGCTTCGCCCAGGTGGCGCTGTACCCAGTGATCCAGCAGGGTGTTGCCGGGTCCCGTATCAAAACCCTGCTGAAGATGCGTTCCACTGAGCAGGGTGGCGTTGGCAATCCCGCCGATATTGACGATGGCGCGGTTGCGACCGGGCTCGGCAAATGCGGCCGCGTGGAAGGCCGGTGCCAGGGGGGCGCCTTCACCGCCAGCGGCGATATCCCGTCGGCGGAAGTCGGCCACCGTGGTGATGCCAGTCTGCTCAGCGATGGTGTTGGGATCTGCAATCTGCAGGGTGTAGGCGACGGCGTCCTCGGCCGCCGACGGGGGGTGGTGGCGGATCGTCTGGCCGTGGCTGCCTATGGCCCTGATCTGCTGCATGCGGGTGCCTGACGTGGCCAGTAACTCCGTCGCGGCGGCGGCGAACAATTGCCCCAGTTCACGGTCCAGGGCGCCCAAGCGCGCGATTTCGTTATCTCCGGGGTGGCTGATTGCGGCGATACGCTCGCGGGTGTCGGTCGGGATAGGGTGTTCCCTGGTTGCCAGAAGTGAAGGTCCGTTGTCGCCGCAGGCCACCAGGGCGCTGTCCACCGCATCGATACTGGTACCGGACATGAGGCCGACATAGAGGGTGTCGGTCACCGGAGCGCGGTACCGCTGGTATCGGTGCTCAACGCCAGGTTATTGCCACTGCGCAGTGACGCCAGTTGCACCGAAGCCTCCCGGGTGGCCTTGCGGAACTGGGCCATTTCAGTTGTTGGCAGGGTTTTGGCCTTGGGCAGCTTTTTGTGAATGGTGCGGGGGTTGCGGTGTACCCCGTTCATCAGGAACTCGTAGTGCAGGTGGGGGCCGGTGGCCGCACCGGTGGCGCCCACGGTACCTATGACCTGGCTCTGGGAGACACGCTGACCCTTCTTTACCCTGCGCTTGTGCAGGTGCAGGTAGCGGGTCACGTACTGTTCCCCGTGCTGGATGAATACGTAGTTGCCGTTAGCCCGGGTATAACCGGCCTTGACCACCCGGCCATCACCCGCGGCGAAAACCGGGGTGCCGGTGGGAGCCGCGTAGTCGGTGCCCCGGTGGGGGCGCTTGGTCTTGTAAATGGGATGTAGCCGGTTGGGGTTGAAATTGGAGCTGATGCGGGTGAAATCAACCGGGGCGAGCAGGAAGGCCTTGCGCATACTCACGCCCTCCTCGTTGTAATAGCCAACGTCACCCTGGGCGTCGCGATAACGGTAGGCGCTGAAAGTCTCCCCCCGGTTGGTGAAGGAGGCGGCGATAATGGTGCCATCCTTGTACTTTTCACCGTCCAGGTAAAGTTCCTCGTAGATCAGGTGAAAGGTGTCACCTTTCCTGGGGTCGAGGACAAAATCGATCACGCCGCCAAAGATGTTGGCCAGCTCCATGATCATATTATGAGACAGGCCGGCATCCTGCCCGGCCAGGAACAGGGAGGAGGTGATCTCGCCGGTTGACCAGGTTTCGCGAGCCTCCGGTGTGCGCTCGTGTACCTGGCTGTCGAAACTTCCGTCCCTCAGGGTGTAGTCGACGGTGACCAGTGCCGACTTGACGTGGCGTATGGCGGTCAGCTGTCCCTGCTCGTCGGCGCGGAAAGCGATGGTCTGGCCAGGGAAAATGCGTGCCAGATCCTTGCCGTCCGGGGCCTGGCTCACCACCTGGTATACATCGCCGTCGTTGTAACCTGCGCGTTTGAAAATGAGAGAGAGGTTGTCGCCGCGGCGCACGGTCTGCTCGTGCCAGGGGGATTCTTCCGGCACTGTAGCGGGTGGGGTGTCCTGCAGCGGTACCTCCGGCTGGGCGGTGGTCTCCAGCGGCGCTGTCGGTGCGGCGACTTGCTGCTCGGGAGATTCGGAGGGCATCAGGAAAATAACCAGCAGCACGCAGGCCATGATGACCGCCGCCGTCAACATATGCTGTCGTGGCAGGCGCGGTATCAATAGATCCCACTGCGGCAGCTGCGCCTGTTCCGCCCGGACGGCGGTGGCTCCGCGCTGTCGTGTCGCTCCTGGCATGTCCCCGGATTCGTTTTGTGTAGTAGTGCGCAGTATATAAAAATCCCTGGATAATCGACAGTGGTGCAGCGGACTTGCAATTGAAGCGTGGTGTTGTAAGGTTGGCGCCCCTTATCGACAACACCCACGACAGCCAGGGTACATCAGCATGAGCAGCGCACTGCTAGAAGATCTCCGCGCCCGCGGTTTGATATTCCAGATAGCCGGCGAAGACGACCTTCCCGGGTGGCTGGACGGCGGGGTGCGCACGCTCTATTGCGGTTTTGATCCCACCGCCGACAGTCTGCACATCGGCTCCCTGGTGCCCCTGCTGATGCTGCGACGTTTCCAGCTGGCCGGCCACAAGCCCCTGGCCCTGGTGGGTGGCGCTACAGGATTGGTCGGTGACCCCAGCTTCAAGGCCCAGGAGCGGCAGTTGAATACCCCCGAGGTGGTCGCCGACTGGGTGGAGAAGATTAAGGTGCAGGTATCGCAGTTTATTGATTTCGATGCCGGTGAAATCTCCGCGGAGGTGGTGAATAACCTGGAATGGACCGCCGAGTTGGATGTGCTCAGCTTCCTGCGGGATGTCGGCAAGCACTTCTCCATCAACGCCATGATCCAGAAGGAGTCGGTAAAGCAGCGCATCGAGCGGGAGGGAAGCGGTATCAGCTATACCGAGTTCACCTACATGATCCTGCAGTCCTACGACTTCGCCGAACTGAATAAGCGTTACGGTTGCTCCCTGCAGCTGGGGGGCTCCGACCAGTGGGGCAATATCACCGGGGGCATCGACCTGACCCGGCGCCTGAACGGCAACCAGGTATTCGGCCTGACCATGCCGCTGATCACCAAAACCGACGGCTCCAAGTTCGGCAAGACCGAAGCGGGCACCATCTGGCTGGATCCGGCGCGCACCTCGCCCTACGCCTTTTACCAGTTCTGGCTCGGAACTGCCGATGCGGATGTCTACAAGTTTCTCAAGTACTTCACCTTCCTTGACGTGACCGAGATCGAGGCGGTCGAGCAGGCGGATGCCGAGCGCCAGGGGCGGCCTGAGGCCCAGGATTTACTGGCGCGCGAAGTCACCCGGCTGGTCCACGGGGACGAAGGGCTGGCGGCTGCCGAGCGGATCACCGAGTCGCTGTTCAGCGGTTCCCTGGACGCACTGGCGGAGGGAGATCTCGCGCAGCTGCGCCAGGATGGCCTGCCGGCCAGCACGGTTGGCCGGGACGGATTTCCAGAAACCCTCACGCAGATGTTGACCGAGGCCGGTATGGCCGGTTCAGGGAAACAGGTCAAGGATGCCCTGGGGCGCAACGCGGTGCTGGTCAACAATCATCCAGTGGGCTTCGATGATAATGCCAATGTGGCCGGGTGTTTTGACCCTGCCCGGGCCCTGTTCCAGCGCTACTACCTGGTCAAGCTCGGCAAGAAAAAATACCACCTCTTCGAAATCGCCTGAGCCCTTTGCCGCTCAGGCTCAATGGTGCGCAGTGCGCACCCTACCTTAGATCGGAGTGCCCGTAGGGTGCGCACTGCGCACCGCTCCCGCATCCCATTTGCACTGCAAATCGACCCCCTCCCAACGGCAAAATTACCCATTCCGGAAATATTTTTACAAACCCCTTGCGCCACCCCCGACCCCTGCGTATAGTGCGCCTCCCTTCAGCGGCACCGGGGTCCTCCGGCGCCGTTTCCAGGTCGAACAAAAACTGAGCAGTTTCATGGGCTTAGCTTGGCAATCTGGAACGGGACTTGAAGGGAAAAGGCAGCCTGGAATATGAAGTTTTTGTTGCCATGAGGGTGGCGATCGGTATAATACGCCTCCGCGGTTGAGGGACCCCCTCGCCGACGACCTGCGCCCCTGGCGGTGGCAGGTGTTACTTAACAATCAGATGAAGACAATTGTGTGGGCACTTGTTGGGATAGTTGTACGACTATTCAGATGCAACAAGTGACCAATTAATTCGTAGTAATTTTTTGATTTCGAATTGTGTCTGAGCCTTAGATTTTGGATGGTCAAGTGGGGT
>JAACFI010000361.1 GCA_009937575.1 Haliea sp. | reverse complement strand
ATTTGTGGTACGCGCTGTGGTTGCGTGCCTGTTACTGGTAGTGACCATGGCATCGACCCTAGCCGAAATACCGCCAGAGCGGGAGGCCATGCTGGAGGCCATCCGCACCTCAGTGCGGGATTCCGCCGATTACACCGGCCGCAGCGAACTCAGCGACCAGGTCATGGGAGCGATGGCGATCGTGCCGCGGGAAGAGTTCGTCCTGCCCCACTACCGCCACCTGGCCTATCGCAATACACCCCTACCCATCGAGGAGGGGCAGACTATCTCCCAGCCGCTGATCGTGGCCCTGATGACGGAACTGCTGGAGCCCCAGTCCACGGATGTGATCCTGGAGGTCGGCACGGGCTCCGGCTACCAGGCGGCAGTGCTGGCGGAGCTGGTCGAACACGTCTACAGCATCGAGATCATCGAGGAACTAGCCACCAGCGCGGCCCAGACCCTGAAGCGACTGGACTACGACAACGTGACCGTGCGCGCCGGGGACGGCTACGCCGGCTGGCCCGAACACGCACCCTTCGACGGCATCATCGTCACCGCCGCCGCGGAACACCTGCCCCCGCCCCTGCTCAAACAGCTCAAGCCCGGGGGCAAGCTGGTGATCCCGGTGGGTGAACACCAGGGCTACCAGGAATTGCTGGTGGTGGAGGTGGACGCCGATGGAGAGGTCATGCGCAAGGCAGTGTTGCCGGTGAGGTTTGTGCCGTTGACGGGGGATCGTTAGACAATCAGGTGTAATGGTGCGCAGGGCGCACCCCACCCTGGATCGGAGTACCCGTAGGGTGCGCCCTGCGCACCATTGAATTACGCACCCAACCTACAACGGTGATCTGCCCCGATTGGCAGCGATACGCATACGCAGGGCATTCAATTTGATAAAACCCTCCGCATCCGCCTGGTCGTAGGCGCCCGCGTCCTCCTCGAAGGTGGCGATGTGCTCGTCGAACAGGCTGTCGGCGGACTGGCGGCCCACTACCATGACGTTACCCTTGTACAGCTTTAACCTCACCTTGCCGTTCACCACCGTCTGTGAATCGTCGATCGCCGCCTGCAGCATCGAGCGCTCCGGTGACCACCAGTAGCCGTTGTACACCAGCTTCGCGTAACGCGGCATCAGCTCGTCTTTCAGGTGCGCCACTTCCCGATCCAGGGTGAGTGACTCGATGGCCCGGTGGGCCTTGAGCATGATGGTGCCACCGGGGGTCTCGTAACAGCCCCGGGACTTCATGCCCACGTAGCGGTTTTCCACGATATCGTCGCGGCCGATGCCATTGGCACCGCCGATACTGTTCAGCTGCTCCAGCACCGTGGCCGGGCTCATGGCCTGGCCGTCGATGGCGACGATGTCGCCGCGCTCGAAATCCAGTTCGATATAAGTGGGTTCGTCCGGTGCAGCCTCCGGGCTGACACTCCAGCGCCACATCTCCTCCTCCGGCTCCACCCAGGGGTCCTCCAGCAGGTCCCCCTCGTAGGAAATGTGCAGCAGGTTGGCATCCATGGAATAGGGGGACTTTTTCTTGGCATTGGCATAGTCCACCGGGATATCGTGGCTCTCGCAGTAGGCCATCAGGGACTCCCGGGAGGTAAGGTCCCACTCCCGCCAGGGGGCAATCACCTTGATCCCCGGCTTAAGCGCGTAGGCGCCAAGCTCGAAGCGTACCTGGTCATTGCCCTTGCCGGTGGCGCCATGGGAGATGGCATCCGCACCGGTCTCGTTGGCAATCTCGATCAGGCGCTTGGCGATCAGTGGACGGGCAATGGAAGTACCCAGCAGGTACTCCCCCTCGTACACGGTGTTGGCGCGGAACATGGGGAACACGAAGTCGCGCACGAACTCCTCACGCAGGTCGTCGATGTAGATCTCCTTGATACCCATGGCCTGAGCCTTGGCACGGGCGGGCTCCACCTCTTCACCCTGGCCGATATCGGCAGTGAAGGTCACCACCTCGCAGTTATAGGTGTCCTGCAACCAGCGGGCGATCACCGAGGTATCCAGTCCTCCAGAATAGGCCAGGACGACCTTGTTTACATCTGACATCTCGTGCTCCCTGGGGGCTCTGCTCAAAAGGGCGCATATTCTACTCCCGGGGGGGCATAATTCCCAGCCCGCAGGGCATAGCCGATATTCCCGCGGAGACCGCTTTGCGGTAGCATGCCTACTCCGCCCGAGACCGACAGACCTCGATGACTGAACTGACCATTACCCGCCCGGACGATTGGCACGTACACCTGCGCGACGGCGCTGCCCTGCAGCACACCTGCGCGGATATGGCGCGTTACTTCGGCAGGGTGATCGTGATGCCCAATCTGTCCCCGCCGGTGGCCACGGTGGCCGCGGCTGCCGCCTACCGGGACCGCATCCTGGAATCCATGGCGGGCCTGCCGCGGCAGTTCCAACCGCTGATGACCCTGTACCTCACCGACCGCACCGACGCGGCGGAGATACAGCTGGCGGCAGCCGCGGATTTCCTGCATGCGGTGAAACTCTACCCGGCAGGCGCCACCACCAATTCTGAAGCAGGAGTGGCCGAACTGGACAGGCTGTTCCCCACCCTGGCAGCCATGGAGGAAGCGGACCTGCCCCTGCTGGTACACGGGGAAGTCACCGATTACGGTGTTGACATCTTCGATCGGGAGAAGGTGTTCATCGATCGACACCTGACTCCCATAGCCAAACGTTTCCCGGGCCTGCGCATAGTGCTGGAGCACATCACCACCCGCGACGCGGTGGCCTTCGTGCGCGAGGCCCCGGCCAATGTGGCGGCGACGATCACCCCGCACCACCTGCTGTACAACCGTAATAACATGCTGGTCGGTGGCATCAAACCCCACTACTACTGCCTGCCGGTACTCAAGCGCAATATTCACCAGGTGGAACTGATGGAGGCGGCCACCTCCGGTAACCCCAAGTTTTTCCTCGGCACCGACTCGGCACCCCACAGCACCCCCAACAAGGAGACCAGCTGCGGCTGTGCCGGCATCTACAGCGCTCACGCTGCCATCGAGCTGTACACCGAGGTGTTCGAACGACTGGACGCACTGGAGATGCTGGAGAACTTCGCCTCTCACTTCGGTGCGGATTTTTATCACCTGCCGCGCAACACCGACACCATAACCCTGCAGAAGCAGGACTGGCAGGTGCCGTCGCAACTTCCCCTGGGCGAGGACACCCTGACCCCCTTACGAGCGGGTGAATCCGTATCCTGGCGCGTGAGCGAACAGGGCGCCTGATCCTTTGAATGACTCAGGAGGGCACCAGATAAGCGACCGCTTTCGCGGTTTCCTGCCGGTTATCATCGACGTGGAGACTGGAGGGTTCGTGGCGAGTACCGACGCCATCCTGGAAGTCGCCGCCAGTATCGTGCGCATGGATGAGGAGGGCCTGCTCAGTGTCCACCGCACCCACAACTTCCACGTTATGCCCTTCGAGGGCGCCAACATCGAACAGTCGGCGCTGGATTTTACCGGCATCGACCCGTATCACCCGTTTCGGGAGGCGATCCCCGAGGAAGAGGCGCTGGCCGAATTGTTCCGCGCGGTGCGCAAGGAGATCCGCGAGCAGGGCTGCAATCGCGCGATACTGGTGGGCCACAACGCCCACTTCGATGCGGGCTTCATCAATGCCGCGGTAGAGCGCTGCAGCATCAAGCGCAACCCCTTCCACCCGTTCTCCTTTTTCGATACGGCCACCCTCTCCGGCCTGGCTTACGGACAGACGGTACTGGCCAAGGCCTGCGCCGAGGCTGGCATTGCCTTCGACAACAGCGAGGCCCATTCGGCCGCCTACGATGCAGAGCGCACCGCGGAGTTATTCTGCGACATAGTGAACAGGTGGAAGGAGTCCGGCGGCTGGATGCCCGATTTTTCCTAGCCGGATATCTGGTTGAGGATCACATCCAGCTCGCCCATCAGCTCCTCGATGTCGTCAAGCCCCAGCAGCTCGTACTTGACGTGCTCCTCCAGAGGCAGCAGTTGCAGCAGGGTGTAAGCGACGCTCCAGGCGTCGCCGTGATCCACCGGCAGGTTCAGACGCTGCACGTGGGGATGGGTCTCCAGGCTGAGCATCACATCCAGCAGTGACTGCCATTCTTCGCGCATGGGATCGGGCTCAGGGGGCCGCTTCAATGCCACCTCCCCCACCACCAGGCCGTTATCCCGCACACTGGTTTCAAACAGGTCGAAGCGCTCGGCACCCTCGATAGTGATGCCCAGCAGTCCATTGGGTAACTGGTCCCAGTCAACGATACGGGCACAGGTACCGTAATCGCCGAGGTCGGGACCGGTCCGCTCCACCTGCGCCACCTCGGATCCGCTGCGAATCCACACCACCCCAAACGGCTCGGCATTTTTCATGCTGTCGCGCACCAGGTCCAGGTAGCGCTGCTCGAATATCTGCAGGGGCATGCGGCCACCGGGCAACAGTACGGCAGACAAGGG
>JAACFI010000360.1 GCA_009937575.1 Haliea sp. | reverse complement strand
TCGGCAAATGGCACCTGGGTCGCGCAAACGGCATGGCACCGCACGAGCAGGGCTTTGATGACAGCCTGCTGATGCAAAGCGGTTTGTATTTGCCGGAAGACGATCCCAATGTGGTTAACGCCAAACTCTCCTTTGACCCGATAGACAGATTTCTCTGGGCCGGCATGGGATTTTCAGCTAGCTATAACTCTGGCGATGCGGACAAATTCAAGCCCGGCGGCTACCTCACGGACTACTGGACCGACGAATCCATCAAGGTGATCAAAGCCAACAAGAACCGTCCCTTCTTTCTCTACCTGGCCCACTGGGGGCCACATACGCCCTTGCAGGCGACGCGCGAGGACTACGATGCGCTCAGCGGCATTGAGCCCCACCGCAAGTCAGCCGCATCCTCGATACCCTGGAAGAAGAGGGCATCGCCGACAATACGGTGGTGGTATTCACCAGCGACAATGGCGGTGCCGGTTATATCGGCATCCCTGATGTGAACAGTCCGTTCCGCGGCTGGAAAATCACCATGTTTGAAGGTGGTCTGCGTGTACCGATGTTTGTGAAATGGCCGGCCAGAATTGCTGCCGGTACATCGGTGGATACGCCTGTCGCGCACATCGACATGATGCCTACTCTGGCGTCCGCCGCTGGAGCGCCGCAACCTGAAGGGGTTGCCATCGACGGTTTGGATCTGTTGCCGCTGGCGACAGGGGAGGGGGCCGACAACTGGAACCGCGAAACCCTGTTCTGGCAGAACGGTCACTACCAGGTGGTGCGCCATGGCGACTGGAAACTGCAGGTCAATGATCGCCCCACCGATGGCATGCAGAAATGGCTGCATAACCTGGTGGAGGATCCCACCGAGCAGAATAACCTGGCGGCCAGCCACCCGGACAAACTGGAAGAGCTGGAGGCCTTGCTTGCGGCACACCAGGCCAGTTCTCGTGGTCCACTTTACGAGTCCGTGACGCAAATGCCGGTAATGGTCGACAAAACCCTGGCCGAAAAGTTTGTCGAGGGCGACGAGTACGTCTACACCCCCAACTAAAATAGGGGACAGACCACTTACTTTAAATTGTGGTCTGTCCCCTATTTACGGTTTATTTGAGGAATAGCGATGAAATCATTGAAAACCCTTATGCAGGAACAGTTACCGGAGGGAGGCATCGCGGTTCCCTACGGCCGTAATTCACATATGGAAGTTGTCGAAGTCGCTACCGGACGTGTGTGGATGAGTCTCGACCCGGCATCCCAACAGGAATACGACCAGCTGCTGGAAGAAATGGACGATTCCCTGCGCGGTGTGGGTGTGGGCGATGCTTCCATGGACGCTGCCTTGTTCCGGCATTCACCCGATGGCGAAGGAGAGCCGGTACGCGAACGTGAGATCTGTGGGAGGCGCTTTATCAATGTGGCGATACCCGGTGAACCCACGGTTCATCCTGGCGGCATGATGCAGATAATGGTTAACAAGTCGCATGTGGTGGGTTATGAGGCGGGTCGCACCTTGACTATCATGAGCATGCCCGAGGGCGACTTTGTCGAAGTTGTTGGTACCGCGGAACATGACGAAGAGCTGCCACTGCCTGAAGGCGCCAATCTTAGAACGATTGAGTTGCAAGAACCCTGTATCGTAGCGCTACCCTCGCCAACTACAACCTTCTTCCACTTCAGTTTCGATTACGGGCTGCGTAGCTTCCAGGGGCCGGTATCACTGCCCTAGGATCGGGAAAGATTTTCTAGAAATCGTGGTCTGTCCCCTATTTTTTTAATCCTGTCCTGCTTGTGCCTTTACCTGGGTAGTTCCAGCCTGATGGCTGATAATCCCGGTGTGGTCGAGGTTAGTGATGACACCTTCGGCTGTATCCGCGAGATGACGCCGGTACGCGGTTTTTACGTTGATAACCTCTTGGGTGACCTGTGGGGGACGCTCGCGGTTGCCAATGCCCCCGATGGCGGTGTGTATCCGGCAGGCTCCGTGGTTCAGCTGGTGCCCGGCGAGGTGATGGTCAAGCATGCTCCCGGGTTCAGCCCGGCCACCAGGGACTGGGAGTTTTTTGAGCTGGATACGTCTGCCACCGGTACTGAAATTCGTAAGCGTGGCTTCGCCGATGTGGTGAATCGTTTCGGGGGTAACTGCCTGGCCTGCCACGCCAAGGCGGAACCCAAGTGGGATATGATTTGTGAAACGGGCCATGGCTGTGACCCGATTCCTCTCACCCGTGATATATTGCTGCTGCTGCAGAAAACGGACCCCCGCTGTAAGGACAATCCCACCCTGAGCCCCGAGGAAATGGGCAAGCTGCAGGCATTGCAACAGGCGCTACAGGCGCAAAACTGAGGAAAGCATTCATGATCACAGGAAAACAGATTTTCAGCACGCTGGAAGACGGCAAACTCACCGTGGAGGTGGCGGAAAGCCAGTTCGCGGATCCCACGGGCAGCCAGGTGCTGGTCAAGATGGAGGCTGCACCCATCAACCCGTCTGACCTTGCCATCATCACCGGCGCGGCCGACCTGGAAAACGCGGAATATTCAGACGGCAAATTCGTTGCCACCATGCCGGAACCCTTCAACAGCGCGCAGAAGGGGCGCCATGGGCAGCGCTTGCCGGCCGGCAATGAGGGAGCGGGCACGGTGGTGGCGGCAGGTGACAATGAATACGCGCAATCCCTGGTCGGCCAGCGCGTTGCCTGTGTACCCGGAACCGCATTCTCACAGTATTGCATCGCGGATGCGATGATGTGCCTTCCCCTGGGCGATATATCCTCTGAAGATGGCGCTTCGGCCTTCGTCAACCCCATGACCGCGCTAGGCTTCGTCGAAACCGCCAGGATGGAAGAGCAGGGCGCCATTATTCACACCGCAGCCGCCTCCAATCTCGGGCAGATGCTGGTCAAGATCTGCCAGGAAGACGATATCCCACTGGTTAATATCGTGCGCAAGGCTGAGCACGTTGAACTGCTTTCAGGTCTTGGCGCAACGCACATTGTCAATTCCTCCGATGAGGACTTTATGGGTCAACTGCGAGGGGCGATTGAAGCCACCGGCGCCTATTTAGGCTTTGACCCGATCGGCGGCGGACAAATGGCCGATAACTGCTTCAAGGCAATGGAGCAGGTTGCCGCCAGTAACATGACAGAATATTCGCGCTATGGCTCCGACCAGGCGAAGAAGATGTACATCTACGGGCGGCTGGATTTTGGGCCGACCATCCTGACCCCTGCCTATGGCTTCGGCTGGACATTGTCGGGCTGGCTGCTCGCGCCATTCCTGCAGAAGGCGGGGATGGAAACCATCCTGCGCATGCGACAGCGGGTGCTGGACGGCCTCACCACAACTTTTGCCAGTTCCTATAAGCGCCAGGTGACACTGGAGGAAATGCTGACGCGGGAGGCGGCACTGGATTATCGCGCGGTGAAGACCGGCGAAAAATACCTGGTTACGCCTCACGCCTGATCAGCGTTCAGCCAAGTCCCAGTGACTTGGCTTCTTTCTCCAGCACGGCCGCTACCTCTGGCAGCGCCCTAACGCGGGCAATCAGCCCGGCCATGGCGGGCCAACGCGATGCATCCACGTCGTAGCCGGCGTAGGCTGCGTTGAAGAAGGGTGAGGCGATGCTCAAGTCGGCCATGGTGAATTCGCCAAATACGAAGCCGTCCGCCGGTACCTGGCTCTCCAGGTAGTCCAACATCGGCGGCAGGCGCTTTTCGGTGATCTTTGATACCAACTCCTCATCGGGCTCCTCCTTAAAAGCGAAGGGGCGCATGAAACGCTGGAAGAAGATGCCTGCAGCCATCTCGGCCACCGCGCCCCCGCACAGGTCCTCGTACCAGTCCGCCATCGCTCTGTCGGCGATGTCTGCCGGATACAATGCCGGATCAGGATAGGCGCTCTCGAGGTACCGGCATATGACCTTGGAATCCCCGAGTGTCAGTTCGCCATCGACCAATGTGGGTACCTTTCCAAGGGGGTTGATCTTGAGGTATTCCTGGTCACCGGAGAATGGCATCTGCGGCACGATTTCATAGGGAATATTCTTGATGTCCAGCGCGACAAATACTTTGCGAACGAACGGGGATCCGTGTAGGCCATAGACTTTGATCATTTTCTACTCCTGTCAGTGTTCCAATTGCGTCTGTTGCAGCTTTCTTGATAGTAACAAACCGTCGATCAGTGCTGTCAGCGCCAGCAGTATCAGTCCCAGCAGCAATCTTGGGTCGCCCAGGTAAAGTTGGGGTTCCATAGGGTAGGCGATAGTCTTTTCCAGCGCAGCTGTCTTGAACTCGTGTTTGCCCCCAAAGGCGGGATTGGTAACGATTTCCAGCAGCGCGCGGCGGCTGCGGTAGCGGAACAGGGCGGCCATGTCCCACTGCTCCGCTGCATCTATGCCAACAAGATCCATGGCAGAGTAGACCGCCGGTCCCATGATCACCGGGTGCGAGGCCCGTGAGAGCAGGGCGGGTATCATGTGCTCCATGTAACGCCCCATTAGCTGTTCGGCGTTTTCTCCGGCGGTAGCACCTTCCACGTTGGGAGGATTCTCGTTGTAATCGACATTGTTCACCATCAGGAACTGGCGGCCGGTGTCCTCCCGGGCAAACTTTTCTATGAAAGCGATGGTATCCGGGCTGCTACCATTGTCTGTCATCGTGTTAATAAACTCTTCGATTTCCGCATCATTCAGGGGACCTCCGAAATCGGTGTACCAGAATACGAAGATGGCGTAGAGCAGGGCGGGGAACAACCAGAGTTTCATGCGCATGGACATAGGATTTTTCCTGTCAAAATCGGGGACAGACCACTAAATGGGGGACAGACCACTAACAGTAGTGGTCTGTCCCCCATTTAGTGGT
>JAACFI010000359.1 GCA_009937575.1 Haliea sp. | reverse complement strand
TATCTTGATCGCACCGGCCAGATCCAAAGCAGTGATGAACTCACGCTGGCCATCAAGGACAAGGCGAACCTTGTCCTCGGATCAAAGCTGTTGAACGAAAAAGATTATGAGGGCGCCAAGCAGATGTTCGAACGGGTGCGTCTGAACGGTCCCTTTTCCAACAGGGCGCTGCTGGGCTCAGGATGGGCGGATGCCTTCCTGGGCCGGTACGAAAGGGCATTGGTGCCCTGGAGTGTTCTGGTGACGAGGGAGGTCACCGATGCCTCGGTGCAGGAGGCCATGCTCGCCCTTCCCTACGCCTATGGCAAGCTGAATGTAAACAGCAAGGCGGCGGTGGTTTACAGCGACTTTCTGAAGAAGTTCGACATCGAAATCGACAAGCTCGAGGCGTCCATCGAGAGCATCCAGGAAGGCCGTTTCCTCCAGGCCCTGGTGCAAGAAGAGCTGAAACAGGATGCCGACTGGGTCGTCAGGCTGCGCGAGCTTCCCGACGCGCCCGAGACATACTACCTGCTTGACCTTATGGCCTCCCACGATTTCCAGGAATCCCTCAGGAACTATCTCGACCTCGAGCAATTGAGCAGGAAGCTGGCCGGCTGGGAAACAGATCTGGATGCTTTCCAACAGATTATCGAGCAACGCCGCGTTTATTACGAGCCTCTGCTTCCTGATATCGACCGCCGATTCCGGCAACTCGACTCTCAAATGCGTCTGCGCCTGGAGCAGCGGGACCGCATCGAACAACGGTTGAAGGCCATGCTGGTGGTCCCGAGGCCCGATTATCTGGCCACCGCCAAGGAACGGGTCATCGGTGAACGGATCACGCTCCTGGAGCGGAATTTGACTGCCAGCGGCACGCCCTCTCCCAGCGGAGCCCAGGCCCGCATCAAACGTCTCCGGGGAGTGCTGCACTGGAATGTCTATACGGAATATGATCGCCGCTTCACCGACGCCTGTCAGCATCTTCGAGACCTGAACCGCGAAGTGGCTCTGTTGAAAACGCAGTACGAGGCCTTTGTGCGAACCCGCCAGGCCGCAACCCAGAGCTACGAAGGCTACGACGATGTGATCAGCCGCCAGCGGCTCCTGATCGGAAAGGCCCGGGAAAAGGTGGATGACCTGATGGCACGGCAGGGCCATATGCTTGAAGCAATGGCCGTGAACGAACTGACTGCCCGTCGCGAACGGCTTGCCGATTTCCAGATCAAGGCTCTGTTCGCCATGGCGGACAGTTATGACCGCGCCACCAGGGCCCAGGCCCGGGACAAGGGTGAGTAAATGAACCGGGTTCGTCTTTTCATATTGGCAGTTCCCCTGATGCTGGCGGCCTGTTCCACGGTCAGCAACAGGGAAACTACTATTGCCACGCTGCGCGATGAGAGGATCGAGATCAAGGAAGAGAGGATCGAAGGCGGGCTTGAGAAAGCGATGTTGAGTTATCAGCACTTTCTGGAGGAGACGTCTGATTCCGACCTGACGCCCGAGGCCCTTCGCCGTCTGGCAGACCTGAAGATCGAAAAAGAATACGGCACCCTCACCGAGGGTGCCGAGCCTGCCGGGCAGGCGACTGCATTGCCCGCCCCCGAGCGCATTGAATATCCGGCGGCCGCTCCAGTCGCCAACGAGCCTTCGGATCAGGCATTGGCGTCTATTGCCGAACACGGCGAATCCGAGGCGGAGTTTGAAAGTCGGACAACCCGAGGTCAGCCGCCTGGCAGTGCCGCAGCCATCGCTGGCAAGCGGGCAGATGGCGCTTCGGATCTGGAAAGGGCGGGGACCCGTGAGGCCATTGCCCTTTACGAGAAGCTCCTCAGCGATTACCCCGATTACGAGCGCAACGACCAGGTGCTGTACCAGATGTCCCGCGCATATGAAGAGGTGGGAGAGATCGATAAAGCCATGGCTGTCATGGACCGGATGGTCCGCGACTATCCTGGTTCTCAAAATATCGGCGAAGTGCAGTTCCGGCGGGCTGAATATTTCTTCACGCGCAAGAGCTACCTGGAAGCCGAGGATGCCTATGAGAGCATCGTGGACAGAGGTGTTGTTTCCTCATTCTACGAGCTCGCCCTGTATAAACTGGGCTGGACTTTCTACAAGCAGGAGCTTTATGAAGATGCCCTGGATCGGTTCATTGCATTGATGGATCACAAGGTGTCGGTGGGATACGACTTCTTAAACACAATAGACGAGCAGGAAAGAAAGCGGACCGACGACACCTTCCGCGTGATCAGTTTAAGCTTTTCCAGCCTCGGAGGTGTCGATTCCGCGGTGGAATACTTCTCAAGCAAGGGCAAGCGTATTTACGAGGACAAAATATACAGCAACCTCGGCGAATTTTACTTCGACAAGCTCCGTTACGCCGACGCCGCTGCGGCCTACGAAGCCTTTGTGGACAGCAACCCCTTCCACAAGGCGGCGCCAAACTTCCAGATGCGGGTTATCGAGATTCATGCCGCTGGAGGATTTCCAAGTCTGGTCTTAGACTCCAAAAAGAAATTCGCCACCACCTACGGTCTTACGGCCGAATACTGGAGATATTTCAACCCGAGCGACCGACAGGACGTTCTGGGTTTTTTAAAGACCAACCTGACCGACCTGGCGAATCATTATCATGCCTCTTACCAGAATCCGAAACAGGCCGAAAACAAACCGGCGAATTTCGAAGAGGCGCTGCACTGGTATGAAGGTTTCCTGGCCTCGTTCCCCGCGGACGCCGAATCGCCCGTCATCAACTACCAGTTGGCGGATCTGCTGCTGGAAAACCGGGCGTTCGCCGCCGCCGCCGTCCAATTAGAGAAGACCGCGTATGGCTACCCGACCCACGAAAAATCCTCTCAAGCCGGCTACACGGCTGTCGCGGCATACCGGGAGCAGCTTGGCGCCGCAACGCCTGCGGATGAGGATAAGGTCAGACGGGAGGTTGTCCGCACTTCGCTAATGTTTGCCGACACCTTCCCGAAGCACGAACATGCTGCCATCGTCCTTGGGGCAGCCGCCGATGACTTGTACGGCATGAAGGAATTCGAACAGGCCCACGCCGCGGCGAGCAGGCTCATCAAGGTTTTCCCCGACACCGACGTCGATGTGATCCGTGAGGCGTGGCTGGTCGCAGGCCATTCTTCCTACGAACTCTCGGGCTATAGCGAGGCCGAGAGCGCCTATCTGAACGTGTTGGCACTGCTGCCCGAAAGCGATGAGACGCGCCAGGCCCTGACCGACAACCTCGCGGCATCGATCTACAAGCAAGGGGAACTGGCCCATGGCGATCAGGATTATCGGGCTGCGGCAGATCATTTCCTGCGGGTGGGCCGCGTGGCACCGGGCTCGAAGATCAGGCCGACAGCCGAATATGACGCCGCCGCGGCCCTGGTCCAGCTCCAGGATTGGGCGGGGGCTGCCACGGTGCTGGAAAGATTCCGCAGCGATTTCCCCGACAACACATTGCAGTACGAGGTGACCAGAAAGCTCGCCCATGTCTACACGGAAAGCAACCAGCTCTCCCTCGCGGCCCATGAATATGAACGTATCGAAACCGAGTCTGAGGATGACGAGATCAGGCGGGACGCCCTCCTGGTTGCGGGTCAATTGCATGAGAAGGATGGCAACACCGTCCGCGCGCTCGAGGTCTACCAGCGCTATGTGGCTTATTTCCCGCAGCCGGTCCAGATCAACCTGGAAACGAGAAACAAAATGGCCGGGATACTGAAGGCGCAGAACGACCGCGGAACCTATCTGAAGGAACTGGAAAAGATCGTAGCCATCGACGCCTCAGCGGGGAGCGCGCAAACCCCACGCACTCGCTATCTTGCCGCGCAGGCGTCGTTGGTGTTGGCCCAGAACGATTTTGACGAGTTTGTGGCCGTCAAGCTGGTCGAGCCCCTGGAGGACAATCTGAGCTTAAAGCGCAACCTGATGAAGACGGCTACGGAACAGTTCGGACGGCTCGTGGATTACGGGATCGGGGATTTCACTGCCGCAGCAACGTTCTATCTGGCCGAGATCTACTCCCACTTCAGCAAAACCCTGATGACGTCAGAGCGTCCCGAAGGGCTCAGTCCCCTGGAGATGGAACAGTATGATCTGGCCATCGAAGAGGAGGCCTATCCCTTCGAAGAGAAGGCCATCGAGGTCCACGAGAGCAATCTCGAACTCATCTCCCGCGGGGTTTACAACGAGTGGATCGAAAAGAGCCTCCAGAGGCTGGCCGAATCCGTTCCCGCTCGCTACGACAAGCCGGAAGAGACCAGCGGGATCATGAGTTCGCTGCAGACCTACGTTTTCGAAATTGACAGGCCGGCGCCGGCGGTATTCGAAGTCGCCAAAACTGGAGAGCCCGAACCCGCCGAGCCTGGTCAGACAGAAGAGCCCGGATCTTTTAGGGAGCCCGAAACCGTTGAGCCCGTTCAGGTTGAAGAGCCCGGATCTGTTAGGGAGCCCGAACCCGCGGAGCCATTTCAGACAGGAGAGCCC
>JAACFI010000003.1 GCA_009937575.1 Haliea sp. | reverse complement strand
GTGAAATCCTGGCGGTGATAGAGAGCTTTCGCCACCAGTATGGCCTGCCTGCATTGGAAGATTTGCGCAGGCAACGCAATTTGTCCTACTGAATAAGCTGTGGCATATGCCAGCCTTACCCGGTTCCTGCTATTCTCTGAGAGGTTGATCACAAGACAAAAAAAATACAGGAATCGAACCCGCATGCAGTGTCTTTCTATAGTCAGGCTCCGGGCGGTAACAGTCGCGCTGCTGCTGACTCTGTCACCTCTCCATGTCCGGGCCGCTGAAGTCGGCGACAGCCTCGACGTCGTCTCGAAAACCAATCGCAGCGCGGTAGCCTCCCAGGAGAAGATCGACAAGATCTCGCGGGAAACCCGCGACCTGCTGGAGGAGTACCGCAAGCTCCAGGACGGTAGCGAATACCAGGCAGCCTATACCCGGGAACTGGAGGATCTGGATCGCAGCCAGCAGCAGCGCATAGGGGAGCTGCGCCAGGAAATTGCCCAGGTCCGCATTACCCGCCAGCGTATCGTCCCCCTGATGCGCAGTATGGCCGACGCACTGGAAAAGTTCGTGGTGCTTGACCTGCCGTTTCACCACGAGGATCGCATCAACGTGTCCGCCTCCGCCAAGTTCCGCCTGTTGCTGGAGGCCTACCAGCTGGAACAGGCCTATGGGTCCAACCTGGAAGCGTGGCGCGATTCCCTGGAATTCCAGGGACGCGAGCTGTCTGTCGAATTCCTGCGGGTGGGTCGGGTGGCGATATATTTCCAGAGCCTGGACGGTGCCACCAGCGCCTATTGGGACGCGGCACTGGACGAGTGGATTGAACTGGACGAGCGCTACAACCGTCCATTGCTGCAGGCCATGCGTGTTGCCAGGAACCTCACCGCACCTCAATTGTTGCATTTACCCCTGGTTGCGCCGGGAGGTGAATCATGAGTGCACTGCGAGTGCTGTTACTGCTGCCCCTGCTGCTGGTTTCACTGCCTTCACACGCCCAGGAACAGTCATTGCCAAAACAGCAGATCACCGATCTCGACCAGTTGCTGGAAGCGGTAAGACAGGAGCAGCGCGCCCAGCGTCAGCGCAACAAGCAGCGCGAGCAACAGTTCCTGCGGGACAAAAACCAACAACAGGCCATGCTGGAGAAGGCCCGGCGGGACTTTGAACGCAGGCAGCGGGAAAACCAGCCCCTGGTCACCAAAACCGAGGCCAATGCCGCGCAGATAGCACGACTTGAAAAGGAACTGGAAACGGTAGTACAGGACATGGGAGACCTGTCCACCGGCTTCCGGGAGTTCGCGGGGGATTTCGCGGCCGTGCTGCAGGAATCCATGATCAATGCCCAGTTCCCCGAGCGTGGGGAGCAGCTGGGCGAGCTCGCAGCAACCAGGAGCCAGCCCAGTATCGAGGAAATCGAAACCCTGTGGCTGTTGCTGCAGGAGGAGATGACAGAGGCAGGCAAAGTGGCCCTGTTCCCGGCGTCTGTGGTCACCGCAGACGGCAGTTCCTCGGAGCGGGAGGTCCTTCGTATCGGCATGTTTTCCGCGTTTGCCGGTGGCGATTTCCTGCGCTATGTCCCGGAAACCGGCGAGCTGCTGGTATTGTCCCGCCAGCCGGCCTCACACCTGCGCAGCGACGCCCGCAACTTCGCCGCCCAGCCGGGGCAGCTTGCCCCCGTGACCGTGGACCCCACCCGCGGCAGCCTGCTGGGTATGCTGAGTTATACACCCAGCCTGCAGGAGCGCATCGAGCAGGGTGGCACAATCGCCCTGATTATTATCGGCCTGGGGATTTTCGGCCTGGCGATGGCAGTCTGGCGGGGTGTCTACCTGGCCCTGGTCTACCTGCGTATCAGCGGCCAGCAGCGCAACGTTACATCCCCCCAGGCCTCCAACCCCCTCGGGCGGGTGTTGCTGGCGGCGAAGGAGGTCCCCGCGGACGACGAGGAACTGCTGCAACTGAAACTGGACGAGGCGGTGCTGGCGGAAATGCCGGCCCTGGAGCGGGGCAACGGTGTGATCAAACTGCTGGCCGCCACCTCGCCGTTGCTCGGTCTGTTGGGGACGGTGACCGGGATGATCCTGACCTTCCAGGCCATCAGCCTGTTCGGGACCGGCGATCCCAAACTGATGGCCGGGGGCATTTCGCAGGCACTGGTGACCACGGTGCTGGGTCTGGTGGTGGCGATCCCGCTGCTGTTCAGCCACAGCGTCATCGCCTACATGTCCCGCGCTATGATCCAGCGGCTGGATGAGCAGTGTGCCGGTGTGCTGGCGCGCACCGCCGAGCAGCAGGGGAGGGTGCAATGAATTTTATCCTCTCCGTCAGCTATGCCGTGCAGGATTTTATCGAACAGGGCGGGCCGGTGTTGTGGGTGATCTTCGCCGCCTGCCTGCTGTTGTGGCTGCTGATACTCGAGCGTGCCTGGTACATCCGCGTCACCTGGCCGGGCCGCGCCCGCGGCCTGGTGCGCCAGTGGCACGAGCGCAAAGACTGTGCCTCCTGGCGCGCGAAGAAAATCCGCGATGCCATGGTGTCTGAGGCGAATATGGAACTGCACGCCATGCTGCCCCTGATCAATATGCTGGTGGCCCTGTGTCCCCTGCTGGGCTTACTCGGTACCGTGCTGGGGATGATCGGGGTATTCGAGGTGATCGCTGTGGCGGGCAATGACGACGCCCAGGCCATGGCCCGCGGGGTATACCGGGCAACGATTCCCACCATGGCGGGCCTGGTAGTGGCTCTGACCGGTATCTATTTTACCGTGCGCCTGCGGCGCCTTGCAGACCGTGAAACCGGCCACCTGAAGGGTAGCCTGACCCTGTATGAAAGCCCCACCGGAGGTGCTCGCCCATGACCGCCAAGCGCCACCTGCCTGCCCAGGACGAAACTGAACTGGACATGACACCGATGCTGGACATCGTGTTCATCATGTTGATTTTTTTCATTGTCACCACCTCCTTTGTCAAGGAGTCCGGGGTCACCGTCAGCACGCCACAGGCCGAGACCGCATCGCAGCAGGAGAGCGCCAATATCTTTATCGCCATCACCGAGACGGGCGAGGTTTGGATAGACCGGCGGCCGGTGGATTCCCGCGCGGTGCGCGCTATCGTTGCCCGCCTGCACGCGGACAACCCGGAGGGTTCGGTGATCATCCAGTCGGATGAGAATGCCGCTACGGGAATCCTGGTGGAGGTGATGGACCAGGTACGCCTGGCCGGTGTCGAGGGTATCGCCATTGCCGCAGACAAGGGCGCGGACTGAGCGGGTTACTGTCGATGCGTTTCTTCCCCGCGCTGCTGGGTTCCATACTGGTCACTGTGGCGGTGTTTCTTTTCATGCAGAGCCTGATTCAGCGCAACCGCGAAGAGGTGGTACAGGTTCCCATTCTGCCTGACGTACAGATTCTGCAGCCGGAAGAGGAGCCGGAAGAGCCGCCGGAGGAGGAACCGGACCAGCCCGATATGCCGCCACCGGAGCCGAGCATGGAACCGCTGTCGGTGAAGGATGTGTCCCCGCCCGCGCCGACCCCGTCGACGGAACTGGAGATGCCGGCACTGGAGCTGGGTGTCGGGGATATCAAGATCCAGGCCAGCGGCAAGCGCTGGAGTGCGCCCCTGGCCGCCGACGCCATTGTCACCGACATGGGAGGCAGCGACGGTCGCGGTTACATCGAGGTGATTCCCTTCAATACCCGACAGCCTAACGTGCCCGAGGTGGCCTGGCAGAATAAAATCAGTGGCTGGGTGTTGGTGGCCTTCAACGTGACGCCGGATGGTAACACCCGCAATATCCGGGTGCTGGATGCCAAACCCCGGGGGGTGTTCGAGGAGAAAGTGATTTCTGCGGTGGACGACTGGACCTACCGCATCAGTTTTTCCGGAGGGGCTGCTGCAGGCAGCGTGGTGCTGACCCAGAAAATCGAGGTTCTGTGGGAAAACTACCCGCAGAATATGCCTAATGTTGACTGACCTCGGTAGCCTGTCGAGCAGGCTGTTGTGGCGCTGTGCGCTGGCCCTGGTGCTGGGGACGGCTCCGCCGGCTCTGGCACAGCAGTATCGCAGCAAGATCCTGGTCACCCCGGAAGGGGAGATGAGCAGGGGTGCGGAACTGTCCATCGAGGAACTGGAAAAGCAGATCGGTTCCATCGAGGCGCCCTATGCCAAATCCAGTGCGGGGCGCCACCTGGCGCGGCACTATGTGCAGCAGAAGGAGTACGACAAGGCCATAGACTTCTATCGGCAGGCTTTGGCGGCTGAGGGTTTATCGGATGTCGCCAACCGCGAGATGTTGCGCGAACTCGCCCAGGTCTACCTGTTAAAGCAGGACTACAAGGCGGCCGCCCGGGTACTCGACCAGGTGCTGGCGATCGACCTGGTGCCGGAAGCCGCCGATTACCTGCTGCTGGCCCAGGCCTACTACCGTACCAAAAAATACGTGGATGTGGTGGCTACGCTGGATGGCATCAGGGATCGTGGATTGACCCTGGACAGGGCGCAAATGCACCAGGCGGTTGCCCTTTACTATCGCACCGGCGCGTTTGACCAGGCGGGAAACCTGCTGCGCCAGTTGATTGAAGTGGAACCGCACAACCCCGACAACTGGCACCAGCTGGTCTCGGTCTACCTGCAGCAGAACAAGCGGCGCAGCGCCCTGGACCAGTTGTCCCTGGCGCGTGAAAAGGGGATACCGTTCAGTCAGCAGGACGTCCTGCTGCTGGTAGACCTGCACGCGGTGCACAAGAATCCCCATGGCGCTGCCCTGTTGCTGGAGGAGGCGATCGTCGCTAAGGAAGTCGATGGCAACGCGAAGCACTACCGGAAGTTGTTCGAGCTGTGGTTCCTGGCGCGCGAAAATGACCGCGCCCAGCGCGCACTGGAACGGGCAGCGAGACTGAGCGGAGACACGGAACTCTACCTCTACCTGGCCCAGTTGCTGTTGGAACAACGGGACTGGGAAGCCCTGAACCGCACCATGCTGGCTGCCTGTGAGAACCAGCTGGAAGACCGCTTTGTCGGTCGCGCCAATGTGTTGCTGGGTATCAGCCAGTTGAAACTGGGTGATGAGGCGGGCGCCCGCCGTTCCTTCATCAATGCCACCCTGATCACCGGGGCCAATGTTCAGGCCGGGCAGTGGTTGGAGTACATGAATGCCGGGCCGGCCACGCAGGAGGAAGCCCGGCGCATCGTCGGTATCTGTTACGGTTCCATGGACAAGCGGCTGGACGTTGCCGGCATCGGGGCGACGCCCGCAGGCGACACCGTGGCTGCCGTTACCGGTGGCGCCACGGAGTTTGAAATAAAGAATGTCCCGCGCCTGCGCCTGTTCTACCGGGAGATGGAAATGCCCCTGGCGGACCTGGCCAGCAAGGCCAGGTCCCTGGTGGCACGTATGGGCGTGGCCCTGGTGAAATCCGGCGGCAGTGTCGACGGCCCGGTGCATATCATCTCCGAGGGGGAGCTGCCCGCCGAGGGCGACTCCAGCTGGCAACTGGCCCTGCCAACCAGTGGCTCACCGCGGGCCAGCGGCAAGTACCGGGTGCGCACTGCCCCGGCCTTCCAGTGTGCCTCCCTGGTCGCACAGGGGGAGGGCGCAGAGCTGGCGAACCAGTGGCTGGGATTTGCCCGGGACCTCCAGGAGGCCGGCTATACGCTCACCGGGGAGCGCCGCCTGGTGATCCCCCGGGCGTCCGGGGATGGAGCGGGTGGGGTGGAACTGCAGCTGGGCATCGAGTAGCCCAGGAAAATAAGCTTTCGTTATATCCTGTCTCCGCCTGGGCATAAGCCTGACCCAATGGGACTTTCATGGGGTGTTCAAAAATGCAACATGCAAGTGCATTTGCGGGTATTTCGCTTCAAATATGACGCGCCTACACTGTTTTCCATCGACTCACGAGAGTTGATAAGGCATTAACAACCGAGCGAGGTGTAGGCCATGTTGATCATTCTTTCACTGTACTCATCCATCCTGGGGCTGGCACTCTGGCAGGAGAACCAGGGCAAAGCCTTCCCTGAATTCGGGCAGCGGAAGCGTACCGAAAGTTGAGGAGTCTTGAACAAAGAGATACTGACAGACCTGACACTGGCAGCGGTTGTTCCCGAAGGAGGGGTATCACTCGAGGAGCAGTGTCCGGAGCCTGTCCCGGGTGGCTGGGTCGATTCCCAGCCCCTGTTCAATATAGTTGTCAATTGAGCCGTAGTTGGCCTCCATCGCCCGGAAGGCGCCGTCCAGGCTGTGAGGGGTGACCCCCAGAACCTGGCGCAATAAATCCCCATCCATGTCAGCGGTCGATCGAGATTGTATTTCCGCCACATAGCGCTCGATCTTGGGAGCGAGGTACTCGTTGCTGAGGAGAAAATCCCGCATCACATCCTCTTTGGATACACCCAGGGTCAGCAGGACCAGTGCTGCAGCGAACCCGGTGCGGTCCTTGCCCGCGGTGCAATGGAACAACTGGGGCAGCGCGCCTGGTTCCGCCAGGCTGCTGACCCACCTTCCCCAGTTCTGGCGCAAGCGCTCATCTTCGACGTACGCAGTACGGTCGGTCAGGGCAATCAATTCCTCTGTGGATAGCTGCCCGGAATAGAAAGTTTCCCGCAGGGCTGCCACGTCCACCGCCGGATTGTTGATCGCCAGGGTGCGATAGTCTATCGCAGGCGATTGCCGGGGCAGGCGATCCGGCGCCGCATCCCTCTCCGCCTGGCTGCGAAAGTCAGTGACAACGGACAATTCCAGGGCCCGCAGGATTGCGATGTCGGCGTCATCCAGATGCGCCAGGCTGTCGGAGCGAAACAGCATGCCCGACCTGACCCTGCGCCCTCCGTCAGTTCGGTAACCGCCCAGGTCGCGTGTATTGAGTGTGTTCGACAAAGGTACCTTGCGGCCGTGTTCTGGCTGGCGCGCTATTGTTCCGGGTCCGGCCCGCGTATCCGTAGCAACAGGCGGGCCGTTGCCGTCGCCGCAGCTGGCAAGCAGCCACAGGGCGGCGAGGCCGAGTATTATCCGGAACGGATCTGAGACGCAGTTTTTCTTTGCGGTTGTCAGCATGGCTTAATCTTCGTGGAATTTCGGGTGAAAAAAAACCCGGGACAGGCCCGGGTTCAGCAACTGCGTGATCACTTCACGAGCTGGACCCTAGTAGGTATAGCCGACCGAGATCGCCCAGGTGCGCGGCGGGTTGTAGCCGGCCGTGGCGACCACACCGATGTCGAAGGTGTTCACGATCTCACGCTCGTCGGCGAGGTTCTTGCCCTCTACCGCCACGCGCCAGCGATCGCTGTTGTCGCGCCAGGCAACGACCGCGTTCCACAGGTAGTAGTCGTCGGCCTTCTGCGCCGTCTTCAGCGGGTTGCGGGTATCGATGGGCGAATTGGTGAACATCTCGTCCTGGTAGGACACGTCTGAGCCCAATGTCAGGTAGCCCATATTGCCCAGGTCGATCTCGTAGGTCGCCCGCAGCTGGCCGCTCCACTCGGGCGAGTAGCCCAGTTCGGTGTAGTCGGCGATGTCGCCCTCACCGGTCTTGAACTCGTCCACGTCGTAGTCCAGCCATCCCATGTTGAAGGTCAGGAGCAGGCCGTCCACCGGTGGCAGCCAGGTGGCCTCGAACTCGGCGCCCCACTGGGTTACCTCGCCCACGTTGGAGATGATCTGCTCCAGGTCGCCGCTGGGCAGCAGCTGGATGGCGCCCAGTTGCTTGTCCTCGTACTCGTTGTAGAACGCCTCGGTGTTCAGGCGCAGGGTGCCATCGGCCAGGGTGCCCTTCCAACCCAGGGAGTAGGTGGTCACCGTCTCCGGGTCATAGGCGGTGGCGTTACCCCCGGTGCGGTTGAAACCGCCGGACTTGAAGCCGGTGGCCACGCCGGCGTAGACCATGTTTTCGTCGTTCAAGTGATGTGACAGTTTGACGCTGGGCGTGAACTCGTCCCAGTCCTCTTTTGCGTAAGTATCCTCCGGCACGGTGAATTCTACGAAACGCGGGTTGAGCCAGCCGGCGAAGAAGGGGCTGGCCTCAACGGTTTCCTCCATGCCCGGGGCGATGGCCAGGGGCAGGGGGCCGGTGAACTGGGACAGTGCCAGGGCATAGAAGCCACGGGTGACAAAGGCCCGCTGCTCTTCTTCTTTCTCGTCCTCGGTATAACGGGCGCCGATCGACAGCTGCCAGTCATCGGCGAAGTCCCAGTCTACGTTGCCATAGATCGAGTAGGACTCCAGCTTGCGGTTGTCGTAGTAGGTGGTCTTGAAGTTGTCCTCTACCGCGCGCAGGCGAACGGTCTGCAGGGTGTCGTTACCGTCAGTGTCCTGTTCGCCGTCAAGGTAGTACACGCCCATCACCGCGGCGACATTGTCACCGGTAAAGTTGAGCTGGAATTCCTGGCTGTAGTCATCGGCGTCCAGGTTGCTGCGCAGGGTGTTGATCCACACCTGCTCTGAGCCGTCGAAGTCAAAGGGCTGCGTATTCTCCAGGAAACGCCCGGCGGTGACCGATTTCAGCAGCCACTGGTCGTTGAGGTCCCACTCCACGGTGAGGGCCACGGTAGACTGCTCGATCTCGTACTCGTCGTAGCCGTCCACGAAAGCGCTGGACACGTCGTCCTCGTCATCCGGGAAGCTCAGGTCGTTGGGCGAGGGGGACGCTGCCGTACCCGGCCCGAATATCAGGTCGGCCGTGGTGGTAATCAGGTTGATGGTGCCGATATTGTCTTCATCCAGGTAGATGCGGCCGGGAATCGGGGGCAGCATTTCGTCTTTCATGTAGTCGCCGCTAAGCTTGAACTTCAGGGTATCGCTGGGAGTCCACACCAGGGTGCCGCGCATCGCATGGGTATCGGCGTCCCAGGGATCATCGCTGCCCTCGAAGCTATTGTCCTGCCAGCCGTCGCGCTCCTTGTACAGGAAAGACAGGCCACCGTAGAGGCTGCCTTCGATCAGCGGCCCTGATACCGAACCCTTCACCCGGATAAGTTCGTCACTACCGCCCTTGATTTCTGCACTCGCCTCCAGTTCATCCCCCGGTTCCCGGGTGATGTACTTGACGGCGCCGCCAATGGTGTTGCGGCCGTAGAGGTGGCCCTGGGGGCCTTTCAGTACTTCGATGCGCTCGACGTCTACGACTTCCAGCAGGGCGCCGCTGGTGCGGTTAAGGTAGACATCGTCTACGTACACACCGACACCCTGCTCCAGGCCCTGGTCGTTGCCGATACCGCGGATAAACACCGAAATGGCACCGCCCACCAGTCCGCTGGTCTCGTTCATCACCAGGTTAGGCGTCATGCGGCCCACGTCGGTCAGCTCGTCGATGCCGAAATTCTGCAACTGCTGGCCACTGAAGGCCGAAACTGCCATGGGAACGTCCTGCAGGTCCTCGGCGCGTTTACGGGCAGTCACCACGACCTCTTCCAGTACAGCCTGCGACAGGGCAACATCCGCTGCCAGCAGTGATGATGTCATGGCGATAGCGGTACACAGCTTATGCTTTATGGTTTTGATACGCATGGTTTGCCTCCCTACGGCAGTTACAAATAACGGTTGAAGATTATTGGTTTTGACTGTTGGTTCTAATGACCTAAAGTAGAATACCGGATTGTAATTTCGAAACTACAACAGGTGCAGTCAGTCTCGTTAGCATTTCAGTTCACCACAAGGGGGTGTGTTTTCTGACATTGCACGGCGGCGGGCGGGTCGATATGGCGAGCGAATGCGGCGACGCCGACACCGCCAGGCGGTGCGCAGGGAGCGTCGTCGCCACCTGCAGTTGCGCTCACACCGCTGAGGGGTCGCTAGTCAGCGCGGTACCAGATCGGTGATGACCAGGCCCGCTCCTGGATCACCGGCGAGTAGAAGGCGTGCTCGTCGGGGTTGGTGCAGCAGCGCCCGAACACGTCCCCGCTGGCACCGAGTTCATGTGCCTTTGCCGTGGCCCTCTCGGCCTGGGAGTCACACGCATCGGAAAAGGGGTTTACACCCGCCGCCTGGCACTGCAGGGTGCTCCAGCGGCAGGTCGGGTTCTCCAGCACACGCACGTAGTAAAAAGAATCTTCCGCCGCATCGAAATGTGGATCCTGCCATATAATACAGGATTGTTGCATGCCGCGGCCGACGCGACCGCAGGTCTGGGGGTCGATGCCCGCACCGTTATCGGCACTGCCGGCAATGTCGAAGACCTCCTCACGGGTCTTGCCGTCGGCATCGACCCAGCCCTTGATAACCTGCACACGCTGCAGATCGGTACCCGGGCTTGTCCGGGTGCCCGGGTCTTTTTGTGCGCTTATGAGGAAGCGCGGGGCCGAGCCGTCTTCACCGACGCGAACGTCGCCGCCCATGGGAACCCCGTTCTGGTAGGCCCGCTCGATCATGTCCGCTGATTCACATAGGTCGCCATCCAGGTCACCGGCAAAAAAACGCAGGGTGGGGCGGGTACCACTGGTGGCGTAACTCTCCTTGCGGCGCAGCGCGGCGAAGATACTGTCGCGGGAATTCTCCTCCGCCCACACTACCGCCAGGCCACCCGCGTGGGAGTAGAAGTGATCCTGCACATTGGTGTACTGCGCATCGCGGCGTCCGAGGTGCCCGACGTAATTGTCCTCCTCGGCGCTACCCGGGGCGGCGCTGTGGGTGTCGGTGCTGCCAATGAATCCCATAACGAAGGGATTGGTGCCCAGTTTATCTTCAAGCAGCAGGCCGTCCTTGAGGGCGTTGCGCACCATGTTGCGGCGCGCGAACTGCTCCAGGGGTACTTCCAGGGCGCGCTCTGTGCGTACTTTACCGTGCACCGTGCCCATCATATTCAGGTTGTCCGCGGGAATCTGTTCGAAGTCACACAACTCGTCGGTGGTATCCAGCCCCAGGCCTCGCAGGCGGTCGAAACGGCACTCGGAGGCGCCCTTGTGCTGTACCAGTTCCACTACCGGCTCGAAGAACAGGCGGTCCCTGAGTTCCTCGTCGGAGGCAGGGTCGCGGAACATGCGGCCACCGGCCAGGTTGGAATTGTGCGGGATGGACATCACGTCGCAGCCATTATTCTTGTCGATACAGTTTTGCCGCAGCTGGCGCCAGAGGCTGGGAAAACTGTCGCGGCCGGTGTCATACACCGATACTGGTTTATCCACCACCTGCGCGTTGCGAAAAATGACGTTGCGGTGCATATTGTTCTGGTCGAAGGCCTCGGTGTACTCGTAGGCGACAAAGGTGGTGAAGTCGCAATCGGCACTGCGGTCGTAGTGGTTCTCGGCCGCCTGCTGGGTCTTCTGCCAGGTCTCCGCGTCCGCCGCGTCGCAGTCGGACAGGGTACAGGCAAAGGATTTAGACGGCGGGTCTTCCAGTTGTCCACCCAGGTCGGTCCACCAGTTGGCCGCAATCAGTTGCACCCAGATATTCTGGGCCCGTGTCATCACGCAGTGAGGCCACCAGTAGCCCAGCTTGCCGGAATCCTGCGTGCAGACATTGATCTGGCCGAAGAACTCGGCGTGATCGGTAATCGCAGTGAAATCCAGTGGGCGGCCGATGGTCGCCACCACCTTCTGCTCGCCATTGGCATCCGGGAGTATGATGGACTCTCCCTTGGCGTAGGCATAGGCGTCCCAGGGGTCGCGCCGTTGGCTGGACAGGTAGGAGTCAAAGGAGTAGCTGGTGTGCACGTGCAGGTCGCCGAACAGTGCCTTCCTCTGGGGATGTTGCTCAGCGCAGGGTTCGCGCTGCTCGGTGCGCTCAAACAGCGGCGGGTCGCTGGCCTGTGTGGAAGCCGCGGGCATCAGGCAGGGAATTACCGCCCAAAGCAGAGAAATAGACCTGTTTGCAATTATTTTCATAGCTGGTTTCGCTGTGGTTCCTGTCGGGTATCTAGGGCCGGCTGTAGGGTGCGCTGCACACACGATTTACCGGCCAGGTCTGCTGCAGCCGACCCTAAGTGGGAATTTGGATCGGTTGTACAGTCGCTACCGCACCCTAACCAATCTGCTGCACCAACTTGCGCGCATCCAGGATCGCGCCGTCGATAAAGCTCTTGTCGCGACAGTCGCCGATGCGGTGCACCTGGCTACCACCGTCAGCCAGTTGCTGCTCCAGGCTGTCATCGGCCTCGGCGCCAATAGCGATGATGACCTGTTTGCAGGGCAGCGATTTCTCTTCCTGATCCTGAGTGTAGACCACGCGATCCGCCTCGATCCGGTCAATGCGAGTGCCACGCTGGATGTTGACACCGTGTTCCCTGAGCATGTGCAATACCCGGGCGCGACGAACGATGGCCAGTTCGGGCCCAAGGGAAGGGCCCGGTTCCAGGATGGTGACCTTGCGCCCGCGTTCAACCAAATACTCGGACAACTCCAATCCCACCAGGCCACCGCCGATGACCACCACCTCGTCGGCGATAGGCATCCAGATCTTGCTCATGAAGCGCAGCAGTTTGATGCTGCGCAACATCTGGGTCAGGCGGGCCGCAGTGAGCATGAGGCGGTAGAGAGGGTTCAGCTTGGCCGCGGCTTGCGGATTGGTACCAAATAGCACACCGCGCAGTTCCTCGCCGTCGAACACGTGTTTCTGCTCCTTGCCGGGGATCTCCGGGGCAATACGCAGGGCACCGGTGGCCAGGACCACGTGGTCCGCCTGTTCCGCTAGAATGCTTTCGCGGGTGGCAGCCCTGCCGGTATGCAGGTCAATGGGCAGATCCCTGACCGCGGTGGACAGGTAATTCACCAGGCGTTCGTTGGGCTCATAAGCCAGCCCCGCGATGCGGGCGGTACCGCCCAGATCCCTGTCTTTCTCCCACAGGCTGACCTGGTGGCCTTTTTCAGCCAGCATACGCGCGGCCTCCATGCCGCCGGGCCCGCCACCGACCACCAGTACTTTCTTGCTGTCGGAACTGCGCGCGATGATATCGCCTTCGTACTCGCGCCCCATGCTGTGGTTGACCGCACAGCACATGGGCTGGTTGATGAAAATCTTGCTGACACAGATATAACAATAGATACAGGGGCGGATCGCTTCCGGTGTTCCTGCCTCCAATTTGTTTGGCAGGTCGGGATCTGCCAGCAGTTTGCGGCCCATGGCCAGGAAGTCGAAGTCACCATTGGCGATACATTGTTCGCCCACCTCCGGTTCCACTCGCCCGACGCCGATGACAGGTACGCTGACCGCCTTCTTGACCGCTCGGGCGAAATCTATGAACCCCCCCGGTTCGTGGACCAGGGGAGCCTCGGTGAAGGCGATGGCGTGGGCGGTGTTGCCATAGGCGCTGACGTCGATCGCGTGGACCCCGGCTTTCTCTGCCAGTTTGACTGTTACCAGGCAATCCTCCAGTTCGATGCCGTTCTCCACCCGGTACTCTTTCGCATCCAGGCGTATCATTATGGTGAAATCTTCCGAGGTGGCCTCGCGCACCGCGGCGATGATTTCCAGCAGGAAGCGCGCGCGGTTTTCCCGGGAGCCGCCATAGCCGTCGGTACGATTGTTGGTGTACGGTGAGAGGAAGGCGGCGATCAGGTAGCCGTGGCCGGCATGCAGTTCCACGCCGTCGAAACCCGCTTTCTCCGCCAGGGCCGCGGCGCTGGCAAATCCGGCTACCGTCTCGTCGATGTGCTGCTGTGTCATTTCGTAGTATTGGGGCCCCTTGCCGTCGGGGCCCGCGGCCTTGATGAAATGACCGATTTCTTCCTGGGTAAGCACATTGAACATGTCGCTGAAGCCGGGTTTCATCAGGCTCGGCATCGGGATCTCCCGCCCGGCGGCAGTATCTTCCTGGGCCATCTTGCCGCCGTGGCAGAGTTGGGCGACGATCTTGGCTCCGTGCTGGTGCACCCGATCGGCCAGTTCGGTCAACCCGGGGAGGAATTCCTCCTTTGAGAAACCGATCATATTGGGCATGGTCGCGCCACTGGGATAACAGGCGGCGGAAGTCTCCAGTACCAGCAGGCCTGCGCCGCCCCGGGCGCGTGCCTCGTAATAGGCAATCAGGCGCTCGGTGCAGTGGCCGTTTTCGTCAGCGAAATTGGAGCCCATAGCAGCCAGGACAATACGATTGCGCAGTTCCATGGGACCGATGTGGCCGGGGGACATGAGGTGGTTGTAGGTCTGCGACATTTGGTGATTCCGAGTAAGGAAATTGATGACAGCCCATACTAATCGGGTCTGGCCACAGGCACAGAACCGCAACAGCCATATTTATAGACAAATGGGTTCTGGGGCGCAAAAGTTGAATGAAAATGTTTATAAATGTGAGTGTCGACGTTCTTGGGTGATTCACCGCAATAGTCAATAATTCTCTGCCATGGAGTTGACAGCTAGAAGTAGAATGTCACCTACGAAATTTCATTTCCCGTTCGGGTCCCCCTCAGCCGTACCCTAGTTGGTACGGCCTTTTTTTATGTCCATGGATGGACGGTATGCCGCGAGAGTCATGGATGGCGCGGCCGGCGCTCCGGGCCGCGGCGACTTCGAGGATACAACGATATGAACGTCAGCAACGCCATCCAATCGCGCCAGTCTGTGCGCGCATTCACACAGCAGCCGGTGGATCCCGCCGTACTGAGGGAGATCCTCGAACTGGCCGGGCGCGCCCCCTCAGGCGGTAACCTCCAGCCCTGGAAAGTCCACGCTGTCACTGGCAGTGCCCGGGAGGCGCTGATACAGGCGGTATACGCCACCGCCGCCACGCAACCCGCGGGCGAGGCGGCGGATATTCGCATGTACCCGGAGGGATTACAGGACCCCTGGCGCGGCCGGCGGGCCGATTGTGGCGAGCGGATGTATAACGCACTGGGCATCGCCCGCGACGACAAGCCGGCCCGCTTCGCCCAGGGGGCTAAAAACCTGTCATTTTTCAATGCGCCTGTCGGCCTCGTGGTGACCATGGACCGCAGCCTGGCGGAGTCGCAGATGATGGATGTGGGCATGTTTATCATGAGCATTCTGCTGCTGGCGCAGGAGAGGGGCCTGGCGACCTGTCCGCAGGCCTCATGGCAGATGTGGGCACCGACCATCAGGGACGCCCTGGGCCTGGACGAAAGCGAGATGGTGATGGCCGGCATATCGCTGGGCTACGCTGATCCGGGTGATGCGGGGGCAGACATTCGCCAGCCGCGCGCGGCACTCGACGATTACGCCAGCTTTCATGGATTCGAGGAACATTAGTATGGATTACCAGTACATTACCACCAGGCGCGACGGGCACCTGTTTACCCTGACCATCAATCGCCCGGATGTGATGAACGCCATCAGCCCCGCCGCCAGCCACGAGATGGCGCATGCGCTGGATGCATTCGAGGCCGATGATGAACTGTGGGTGGCGATTATTACCGGTGCCGGCGACGCGGCCTTCTGCGCCGGTGGCGACATCAGCGTGATGGCCGAGGCGCAGACCGAGGAAGACTACCAGATGCCCGCCAGCGGTTACGGTGGTATGACCAACCGCACCACCTGCAATAAACCCATTATCGCCGCGGTCAACGGTATCGCATTCGGTGGTGGTTTCGAGGTGGCCCTGTCCTGCGACATCATTGTTGCCAGTGACAACGCCATCTTCGGCCTGCCCGAGCCCAAGATCGGCACCGCGGCCGTGGCCACAGGCATGCATCGCCTGGCCCGGGAAATTGGCCTCAAACCTGCCATGAACCTGCTGCTAACGGCGTCCTCCATCGACGCGGCCAGGGCAGGGGATCTGGGCCTGGTGGCCGAGGTGGTGTCCCAGGGCGAACTGATGTCGGCAGCTCACAAGCTGGCCCAGCGCATCATGCGCTGTGCGCCATTGGCGGTGCAGGCCACCAAGCAGTGTGTGCTGGGAGGGCTGAATTACGCCGGTGTACCCGAGGCCCAGGCAGCCCAGGAAGCGGGCGAGTTCGAATGCCTGGAGGTGATGATGAAGAGCGAGGACATTCGCGAGGGCCTCAACGCCTTCCTGGAAAAGCGTAAACCCGAATGGCAGGGGCGGTAATAGCCTGGTCCCGGGCAAAAAAAATCCCGACAGCAGGAGCTGCCGGGATGTTCGTCAGCCGCTGCGATTAGCGATTCAGGCGGCCTTATCGGTCTTCAGACGGTCGCGCACGTTGTCTACGGCTTCTTCCACCTGGTCCTGAACCTTCTCGAACTGGGCCTTGGCTTCGTCCTGGATCTTCTCGAAACGATCCTTGGTGTCGTCGACCAGTTCAGACACTTCGAAACCCTCGACGCGCTTGCTCAGTTCCTTGCGGAACTTGGCACCGCGCTTCTCCAGGTCCTTCATGCGCTTCTCATTTTCCTTGCGGGCAGATTCGATGTTGTCCTGCACGGTGTCGATACCCTTGGCGATGACACCCAGGTAGATGTTGACTACCTTCTCGGCAGAATCCCTGATGGTGAAGTCCTCGGACTTCTTCGGTGCAGCCTTGCGGGCCGTGGTCTTGCGGGCCGGTGCCTTCTTGGCAGCGGGTTTCTTTGCAGCAGCTTTCTTTTGTGTCGCCATGACAGATCTCCTTCATTTAAGCGGTTCTGGTTGTTGGCCAGTACTCGTCTGTGGCCAGTGTCAGCCAAGATACCCGGCAAAATTAGAATGTTCCCCCTAATTTCTCCGCGCAACAGGGCTGGTTTAATTTATTGGATGGTCGGTGATGCCCGGATCAGGCCTGGCTCAGGGCCCGTCCGAGCAACGCGGCGAAGGCGTTGTGCAGGCACTGCTGGTAAAACTGCGGGTCGGGCAGCAACTTGCCACAGGCGCTGAAAGAGACCGACATCATACTGTCACTGCTGCTGACGATGTGGAACAGGCCCATGTTGTCCCGCACCGGGCCAAAGCCCAGGGGTACAACCAGCCTGGCATCTTCCAGGCATATTGGTGCCCCGGGACCGGGCACATTGGAGACCATGGTGTGAAAGGGAACTGGCATCTCGGCGATCCGGGTCGCCCAGGCCATGGTGCGAATGCCCTCCGCCAGCATCGCCGGCGCCAGGCTGTCGCTGATATCCATGACGGTGCCGCTGCCCAGTGCGTCGATCTGCTTCTTGCCCGCAACAGCGTAGCGGTGTACCAGTCGCAGGCGTTCGACCGGGTCAGCGACGTGGGTGGCGAGCCCCACTACCATGGTCGCTATCTTGTTGCCCCCGGTTTTATCGTCGCCGGGACCCCGCAGGTTGATCGGGACGCCGGCAGCCAGCGATTTGGCGGGCAGGCTCCGGTGCAGGATCAGGTATTCTCTCAGGGCGCCGGCGACGCAGGCCACCGCGATATCGTTCAGGGTCACCCGGCGCACCGCCCGCTTGATGGCGATCACCTCTTGCATCGGCATGAGAACGCCCCCGGCATTGCGACCCGCCTTGACGTGGGCGTTGAAACGCGACGCGCTGCTATGGATCGGTGGCAGGTCGCTGAATTTCTGGCGGGTCTGGCGCGCACGCAGAAACCCTGGCACCAGGTTGCTGACGGTTTCCGCGAGTTTGAACTGCCTGCCGACCGTGTTGAGGTGGGCCCGCGTCCATAGCTCCCACTGCCCCGGGGCCTCTATTGGTCCGGCATTCTCGCGCGGCAAGTCCTCCCCGACCTGGTGCAGGCCGTTGATGATGGCGGCCATCGAAATACCGTCGATGGCAGAGTGGTGGAATTTCAACAACAGGGCCTGGCATTCAGGGGGCAGGCCGGGCAGATCATGGAGGCCGTGGATCAGGTGCATTTCCCACAGGGGTCTTTTCAGGTTCATCCGGGCGCCGTGCAGGCGGGAGATTTTGTTAAACAGCCGGTCCCAGCCGCTGTCCTCAGGAAGATTGGACTCGCTGATATGCGTTGACCATTCGGGTTCACCCTCGTCAACCCAGTAGGGAGTATCCATACCCATTGCCACGCGGTGCAATCTGCGTCTGAACAGGGGGAAGGATGCCAGGCGTTGGGCGACCAGTTCCTGCAGTGTCGCCAGCTCTATGGCCGACTCGCCGTCAGCGCCACAGTCGTACACCAGCACCCCGGTGATATGCATGGGCGTGCGCGAACTGTCCTGATGGACAAATGCTGCGTCCAGTCCTGAGAGTTGCTCCATGGGAATGTGCCAGCCGGGATACGTGAATGATTATATCCTAACAGCTGAACTCTCGGGACTACCCCGGCAGCCACCAGAAAACACAGTTGGAAAAAAGCCGGCTTGGCACAGGGCGGGCAACTCAGTCTGCCAGTTTGACCCCGGGCAGCAGATAGTCGTTGCTCAGGGCCGCCGCCGAGGGTTCATACAGGCGCATGACCAGCATAAAATAGCCCGTTGGCACCGGCAGCCAGTTGGCCTGTTCATCCTCCGGCTGCTCGTGCTGCAGGTGCAGGGTAAGGGAGCCGTCTGCATTGTATCGAAGGCCCCGGGTGCGGTCGCCGATGCTGTAGCGCCCGATGGTATTTTCCTCCAGTTGCAGGTCGCTGAGCCGGTAGGCCGCCAGTGACCAGAAACCGTTTGCCGGCGGTAGCTGCCCCGGCTCGAAGTGCAGGGTGTAGTGCCTGGCGCCATCCAGCAGATTGCCCCCACCGTCAAACACCATGGCGGGATACAGTGATTCCTCAGGCAGGTTGCCATAACCTCCTCGAGCTACAGAGGCGCGGTGCATGTAGTCAAAGCCGTAGCGCCCGATATCTTTTGAGATCATCCAGCCGTTGTAATCTGGTATGGTGCGCCGGGTAGCGGCGTCCACAATTTCCCGGCCATCGGCAACGGCCCGCTCCAGTCCCCGTCGCCCCGCCTCGCTGAGCGCGGCAATATCGAATTTGCTACCCGGTCCCACGTTGATGGCGTCGAACTGGGCCATCATGGCCTGCTCCCCCGGACGCGGCGGCAGGGTTTTCAACTTCTCGTTCATTACCCGGAAAAAATCCAGGGAATCCAGTGGGTCAATGGGTTTTGCAATGACGGGGCCCCGGGCAGGGGGGTGCTGCCCCGGCGTGAACTCGCTGAGAGGCGCCATCCAGATAGCGTTGACCAGGCCCATGGCAGTGTCGAAATCCTCTGCTCCCTCTACCAGCATCCGCCCCAGCAGCCATCCCTGTTGGCTTTCGACATTGATTTTCCTGATCCCCTGTGGGAGCTTTCCCCGCCAGTTCGGCGCCACTAGGGCGAAATAGCCCTCTTCAGTCCCCGTTGTGCGGCGCCCGATGTGGGTGACCTCCGAGTAGAGGTTGGTGACGGCGATGGTGTAGTAGCGCCCCGCGGTGTCGGGGGTGTGAATAATCAGTGGTTCCTCGCTGATGTCGAACCAACCACTGTAGTACAGGGTGTCGTTGTTCGGTGCTCTCAGATTGCCGGCGGTACCGGGTCCGACAATCTCGGGGTAGCGGTAGAGGCGATTCACCGGGGCATAGACCTGTTGCCCCGGCGCTACCTGGTGGGTTTCGTTGTGCATCTGCTTGTGCATGTCGACGATGGGGTAACCGTACAGGTAGGCCAGGACGCCAATGTGATAGGCCATTTGCTCGGCGATCAGCGCATCGTTCTTTTTCTGCTGTGAACCGACGAGGCTGGCGGGGTTGAAGTTGGCCACGAATATGCCTGCCACTATCAGCGAAAAAAGTATGATCCATCCGGTTTTGGTCTTCAGCGGATTAAACATGGTTGGCGTGCCCTGTAATGCCGGGAGATTATGATGCGTGCAATTTTTTGCGCCGGCAATCGTTGTGACAATGAAAAAGCCCCGCGGTGTGAACACCAGCGGGGCTCGCCGATCGGCTGGCAGATCTAGCGCTTGGCCTTCTTGCGCAGATTGGCCGGCGTGAAGTGCTTCTTGTCCATATAGGGAATGGAGTGGTTGTTCTCCGAGCGGTCGATGGTAATGAAGTTGCTCACGTAGGCACCGGAGGGCAGGTCCATGAACACCTGGGAGTGCTTTTCATAGCACTCGATGTCGTACTGGTAATCAGACAGGAAATAACCCACCCGCCAGAGGTTGCCACGGCCGTCGAAGTTCTCGGACATGACTGGACTCCAGCTGTCCTCCTCGATGAACCAGCGGCGCTTCTTGTAGGCGTGGCGCTTGCCCGGGGCCAGGTTGCCCTCGACCACCCATACACGGCGTTTCTCGAATCGGACGTAGTCCGGGTTCAGGTAATGCTGGGTGAGGCGGTCGTCCAGCGTGCCGTTGTGCTTGTTGTTGAACTGGTAGTTGTGGAACGGTACATAGATTTCCTTCCTTCCCAGCAGGGTGTATTCAAAACGGTCGAAAGCGCCATTGAAGCCCTTGTGGTCGTCGATGGTCTGCAGGCCGCCGGGGCCGTCCGGATTGTCATAGCCGATGGCCGGCGCCTTGCGTACACGACGGGTTCCCGGGTCGTATGTCCAGGCGTTACGCTTGTCTTTCTGGAAGTCCATGGGTCCCTGTACCGCGGTCATTTCACCCTTTTTACGCTGGGGCGCCAGGCGCTCGGACAGGGTCCACACGATCCTGTCCCCCACGACTTCCTCGGTGGTGCCCACCGGGTTCTCGGGGTTGTTGAAGGGATTGGACTGGTAGAAATCCACCGCGTCGTGGGCCCGCTCGCCATTGGCGAATACGCCGTAGCCATCATAGGCCACGTGGTAGGACTCCATGCAACCGTTTGTGCGCATATTCCACATGATCTGGGCGTAACCATCCGGCATGGGAAAAGCCACCCCGCCGTTGTACTGCTTGAGAGTTTCCACACCGTTGTCGAGTTCGGTATTGGTGGCATTCCATTTTACCCGCGCCTTGATCGTGTCGTTCACGTCAAAGTCCCGATGTGTGGGGTAGACCACGATGCGGTAGTCAGGGTAACGCTCGAACAGGGCCTTCTGGCCCTCGCCCAGTTGTTCCGCGTGTTCCTGGTAGTTCTGGGCGGTAATGGTGACTATCGGTTCGTCCGCCTCGTAGGGATCCGGGCGCGTGTGACCGGGGCCTTCGTACTCCAGGCCCGCGGGAAGCCCCTTCCACTTGGGTTCCCAGGCGGGGATGGAGCCGTCGGCATTGCCGGCGATTTCAGCGCCAAAAGGGTGGAGTTCGCTACCCAGCCTGGCGGCCTCTTGTTCAGAGACTTTGGCCTGGGCGATACCTGCGGCCAATAAGACTGATACCAGCCCTGCCGCGATGGGACGTTTTGAATGATGCATGTCGGAGGTTCTCCTTATCTGCTTGCTGATGTGATGTTTTAGCACTTGCTTTTCTTGACCGGTTGCCGGGGTTCGACGTCCATGCGCCAGAACCCACAGCGGGGGTCAAAATCTCTTTAGAACCGGTACTTCACTGATATCGAGAAGTTATCCCTGTCGATGAGGGCATTTTCCAGGTTCTCTTTTTCGTCGAAATACCAGGCGTAAGATGCCTTGAATTCCCAGTTACTCAGGTAGTCCGCCTGTACCGTGATTCCGGCGCGTTTCTGGTCTTCCTCAAGCCCGTTACCCAGGGCAATGGCGTTGCCGTAGCCCTTGACGTCGTGGCGGAAGGTGATCGGAACGATCACGTCCATACCCTGGATCACGTTGAAGTAACGCGGTGTGATCGCGAACTGGTAGCCCCAGGCGTCGTCAGTCACCAGGTAAGGCGTATCTTCCAGGTCGCCCTTGCCGAGGTCGTTCTTGGTATAGATGACTTCCGCCAGCAGGGCTATGGAGGGTGACAGCCATTTGAAAGCGGTGTACACGTCGCTCATGCCGACGGTGACCTGCCAGTATTCGTCCCTCTCGGTGTCGGATACGATCGCGCCGATGGGCTGGGGGCCGAAGGCAGTATCGCCAATGATGAAGTTCTGGGTGGTATCGATGAAAGGCATGTCGTCGGAGTAGAACACGTCCGCGTAAACTTCCGCCTCACTGATATTGCCTGAAACGCTGAAGTTCCAGGAGCCGATGTCCTCCACGTAGACTTCATCGAGGAAAGACTTCGGGGCTCCCTCTACAGGAGCCGGGTAGTACGGAGTGAAATCCGTGTAGGAGAATACGCTGGGCAGGTTGGCATGGGAGTTGGCATATGCCAGCTCGAAGTTCCAGCCCTCGTCGGTCATGAAGCGCAGGGCGGTGCCCCACTGGCCCTCGTCATCGGGCTTGTCGGAGCCGTCTGCCTTACCGTGTTCCAGAGGTGCCGGCAGCAGCAGGCGCTCGGAACCGGGTCCAGTGACGTCGGAAGTGCTCAGGTAGCTGCCGACGCCAGGCTGGGTGGTTTCTTTCCACTCCAGCTTGTAATAGGCCTCGGCGCTCCAGTTGAGGTTGATTTCCCACTTCAGGTCAAGGGCATTGGTGGGCAGGAAGATCTCCTTGGTTTCCACACCGGGCGCCAATGCCACCGCACCGTCATTGGGATTCTGCAATCCATTGATGCCGGGCCAGAAGCGAGAACCACCCCAGCTGATGATCTGGCGTCCCGCCTTGATAGAGGAATACTGTTCTCCAATATTCATATTGTAGATGGCGAAGGCGTCCAGCAGTCGCACGCGGGTGCCGTGCTCGTCCAGGGTGTCCCCGGGAAAATCTCCCCGCGCCACGTTGCCGCCCGCCGGGATGCCGGCGTTATAGGTCAGGTAGTTGTCCCTGGACATGGAGGAGTCGCCGTCTTCGTAGATGTAGTCGTACATCGCATCGCCGCGGATGAAAAAGGAGAAGTCGCCTTTGCCGCCGCCCACCTCGAGGATGATATTGGCCTTGGAGGAGGTCATGTCGCCGTCATCGAAGTTGTTGTTACCGTCGTTGCCGTTGACGTTAGCCTCGAGGCCGTCGTCCCGGTTTTCGGTCCGCCATTGGGCCGAGTAGCCCAGTGTGGTGTCGACGTTGAAAAGCCATTCGCCGCGGTTGAATTCCAGTGCCTGCGCGGAGGTGCCGAGCGTACACGCTCCGGCCAGGACCGCTGTGCGGACAGCCGCAGTCAAAGTGTTGGGTTTATTCAGTACTTTCATGAGAGTTCATTTCCTCTAGTCTTCGTAAATCTGTTTAAGCCATGGCGGGCTGTTGGCCGCCCTCTATTTGCTTATTGTCTCGCTGGATCTTTTCCGGCTTTACCAGGAAGTAGGCCAATCCCGGCAGTAGCCACAGTGCGCCGACCATGTTCCACAGGAACATGAATGTCAGCAGCATGCCCATGTCGGCCTGGAACTTGATGGGGGAGGCGATCCAGGTGATCACCCCCACACCCAGGGCGATACCGGTAAATGCCACTGCGCGGCCGGTGGTGGACAGTGCCATGTAGTAGGCCTCCTGCATGGGCAGGCCTTCCTTCAGGTAATGGGTAAGGCGGCTGTAGATGTAGATGCCGTAGTCCACGCCGACACCAACGCCAAGCGCTACCACCGGTAGGGTCGCGACCTTGATACCAATACCCAGGTAGGCCATCAGTGCCTGGCACAGGGCGGAGGTCAGCCCCAGTGGAACGATGATGCAAATCACCGCGACGCCGCTGCGGAAGCTCAGGAATACCAGCGCGGCCACCACCGAGTACACCAGGATCAGGATCTGTTTCTGGGCGACCTCGATCTCCTCGTTGGTGGCAGCCTCGATTCCGGCATTACCGGCTGCCAGCGCAAATTTCACCTGGTCGTTGCCGTGTTCATTGGCGAAGGCCTCCACCGCCTCCACGACGCCGGCCAGGGTTTCCGCCTTGTGGTCGTCCAGGTAGATGGCGACGATTGCCAGGCTGCAGTCCAGATTCATCAGGGCGCGTGGTACGTTTGCGGCGGAACTGTCCAGGGCCCGCTGATTGCGGGAAAGCGTGGCCCAGCGCGGGTTGCCTTCGTTCACCCCCATGGCGCTACGCCGGATGACGTCGCTCATGGAGACCACGGACTGTACGCCGGGTACACCCTGCATGTACCAGTCAAACTTGTCGATAATCGTGACGTTCTCGAACAGGGCGCAGCCCTGCACAGGTGTCTCGATCATTACCTGCATGATGTCGGTACTCACCGCGTAATTGCTGGTGACGAAAGCGTTATCCAGGTTGTAACGCGAATCAGGGCGCAGTTCCGGTGCACCGGCGTCCAGGTCGCCGATCTTCATGAACTGGCCGCCCCAGACGCCCACACCGTAGCCGAGGACGGCAATGATGATGGAGGGCACGGCAACCTTGCGGGTGGCACACAGGGACACCAGCGACCACAACCTGTGGCGCTTCTCGGGATCGATTTTCATGTGATCGACGCCTTTGTAGCTGACTCCCACGTAGGACATCAATACTGGCAGCAGTACCAGGTTTGTGAAAATAATGGCGGCAACGCCGATACTGGCGGCGATCCCCAGTTCCTGGATCACCTCGATTCCGATGACCAGCAGGGTAATAAAACCGATGCCGTCGCTGATCAGTGCCGTCATGCCGGCGATGTACAGGCCCCTGAATGCCAGGCGTGCCGCCAGCAGGCGATTGCCTGCCTCAAACATGTGCAGCGCGATGGCGTTGATTACCTGTACCCCGTGGCTGACGCCCACCGCCAGGATCAGGAAAGGCACCAGGATAGAGTAGGCGTTGAGCCCGAAGCCCAGCAGGTGCAGCAGGCCCAGCTGCCATATGACCGCGATGATCGAACACATCAACGGCGCGATGGTGGCGCGCAGGCAGCGTGTATAGATGAACAACAGGGTGAAAGTAATCAGCAGCGTGACGATGGCAAACAGCAGGATGGCACCGATACCCTCCAGCAGATCGCCCACAACCTTGGGGAACCCGATGATATGAACGCTGATATTGTCGTTTTCATAACTCTGGCGAACCATTTTTTCCATCGACCGGGAAAATTCCAGGTAATCGAGGGACTCTCCAGTGGCCGGGTCGATATCGTAGATCGGCACCTCGATGATGGTCGACTTGAAATCGTTGGCCACCATGCTGCCGACGATGCCCGAGCGCATCAGGTTGATGCGCAACTGCTTCAGGGAGCTCTCGGAGCCGTCATACTCAGGTGGTATGACCGAGCCTGCCTCGAATCCCTCCTCGGTCACCATGTACCAGCGCACATTGGGACTCCACAGGCTCAGCAGACCGTTCTTGTTGACCCCCGGTACGTAAAATATTTCATCGGCGATCTGGCCCAGGGTAGAGAGGTACTCGTCGTTGAAAATGTCGCCGTCCTTTACCGCAACGGAAACCTTGAGGCTGGCACCGCTGGCCTGCAGGTCCCTTATGTGGCTGTTCATCTTCTGGATAAACGGGTGCGCCTGGGGAATCAGCTTGGAAAAGCTGGCCTCCGGTTTCAGGTGATAGGCCTGGTAACCCAGGAACGCGGTGATCAGCGTAAACAGTACAATGATGCTTAGCCGGTTGCTGAAAATCAGCCGCTCTGGCAGGCGGGCAGTTTCTACTGCCGGGTAGTGGATATCCTGCTCACTCATTACTGGGTTCCCCCTCGATTATTGGGTTGCTTGTTACCGGTGCTGAGCAAGCGGCTGCCGCCGTCGCCGGTTACCATGAAGCGGCCATCGGCCATGAGTGCAATACCGTGTACGCCTGCGCGAGATGACTGCACAAGCGGAGTGAAACTCTCTCCATCATCTGAACTGTATGTGACCGTACCGCCTTGTCCGACGAAATACAGAGCGCCGTCTGGAGTCGCCAGTCCTCCTAACAGGCTGGCGCGGGCCATGGCGGGGGCTTCTTCCCAGTTCTCTCCCTGGTCGTAAGACCGATAGATCGTTCCCAGCAGGCCGTAGGCGAAGACACTACCACTGACTGGATTGCTCAGTACGCCGAAGAAACTTCCCTCATAGCCTGTTTCCAGTGGTTCCCAATTTTCTCCGGCACTGGTAGAGCGGAATACGGTGCCCCATTCGGAGGCCAGGTATAGCGTACCCTCGGGGCCGCCCACCACACCGTTCAGGTGCAGTTCGTCGGGATTGTCCACCTTGTGGGACCAGTCGTCCCAGTGACGTCCGCCGTTGGACGTGTGTAACAGTGTGCCGTAGGCACCGGCGGCCCAGCCCTGGTTTTCGTTGGCGAACCACACGTCCATCAAAGGCGGCGCGTATACCGGTTCGTCCAGCATTTCCCGTGCACTGTCCATTGCCCAGGCTGCTTCCTCGAGGGCCTCTTCGAGTTCTTCCGTCTCGTCTTCCGGTGCAGTTTTAAGTTGCTGGTACAGGGCGTCCATGGCAATTTTGGCACGACCCGCGCGCTCTTCGTTAATTCGCGCCTGGTCTTTCACACCGTCTCTCTGTAGTTCCCAGTTGACGCCACCATCTCGGCTGAACAGGATGTTGCCGTCGTGACCTACTGCCCAGCCCAGGCTGGGAGATGCGAAGAATACCCGCGTCAACATCATCGATGTGGGCACGTCAGCCTGTACCCAACTGGCGCCCTGGTTCTCGCTGTACAGGATGTGCCCGCGTTCACCGACAGCCACCAGGCGTTCGCCGGCGGACGCGATGTCCAGCAACATCGACGTGCTTGCCTGGTCGCTGCGCATGGCGTAGTCAGTACCCGTAGACCAGGCTACGCTAGGGAGAAGATTGCATGCCGCCACCAAAACAAGTGCGGTTACGGCTTTTTTATGTACGCGTTTTAGTGTCACGTAGTAGCTCCACTTTTTATACATAACGGATGACTGTTGTATTTCGCTTCACATCCGCAGTACAGATGCGAGCTCAATACATGTTGGACACTATTATCCAGGGAAGCTGATTCCACTCACAGAACGATGAAGTTCACTCTTATTAACATTTCAGATCAGCAGGGATTTACGAGAGCATTTAAGCTCTCACAATATGGACAGCTGTCGCTCGACGTGTTCACCGGGAGGGAGGTCAAACCAGGTATAGAGGGGCTGGTTATCTTTACTGTGCTCAATCGTTCCGTTGACTACCAGGTGACGCATCGACGAGGTATCGTACCGTTCGCAAAAATCACCGGTGAGGCACATGAACTCTCTTGCGCATTCTTCGCTCAGGTAAAGTGAAGTAACGCGGTAACGCTCGATGTCCCGCAGCATGTGCAAAGCATTCCATTCGTCGGCCAACACAACCGGGTGACCGAAGTACAGCGAGGCCAGTGCCCAGTCCAGGCTGTCAGTATCACTTCCCGGGGAGACACAGTAATGCACGTTGAGAGTATCCGGCTGAATGCCCAGGGGTAGCATGCGCGCCCTGGCTTTTTCGAGCGCCTGGGGTGGGTCGATCATCGATTGCTCGGGGGACTCGATCTGGAAGGCCAGGGCAATGGCGACCAGGCCCGCGGAGTTGGGAAGGGAGGCACCGGTGCTAGCATGTTGACGCGGGGAACTACCCGACTGGTTCATCACAAGTCGGTCGCACTCGGCCAACAGCTCCCCGCGGCTCCAGTGTCGGCCGTCCGGTGCCGCCAGGGCCAGATGATTCGGCGACTGCTTGGCAAAGTGGCGAAAGCCAATGGCTTGCATGCGCTGTGAACCTGTTTAGTAATGGGGGGAATCCATGTTAGTCTCTGTCCTTAATATAAGAAGGTCGTCACAAGCCAATTTGATGTACAAAATCAGCCGCTGTCAATTATGACCGAAATCACTGTCGGGGCAGGAAAACTCGTCCGCCTGCTGGATTATCTCGAAGCGCTTGGCCTGGATTCGGTATCGATTGCCGGGTCTGTGAATATTCTCCCTGCGCGAATCAAGGCCCTGGATCCCGGCGAGCAGCTGCCTGCGCTGCAATACGCCTGGTTGTACAAAGCTGCCGTGAAGGAAATGCAGAAACTGGGCCATCCCATCCCCTGGGGAGCGGGCCTTGGCACCGAGGCTTTTGAGTTGATGTGCCACTGCATTATCAGCTGCCGTACCCTGGGTGAGGCCTTGCATTTGGCCGAACGCTATGATCGGCTGCTCTATCCTCTCATCGGTTACAACATCAAGCTGTTGGATGACGGGGATTCCCCCAGTGTCAAACTGAGCTACCGTGTCAACGTGGAGGAGGAGGGCAGCGCGCTGGCACCCGGCAACTGGGACCGTTCCGGTTACCAGTCAATAGTCGCTCGCGCCTCTGGACTGGAAGTATGGCACGCCTTCTGCGGATGGTTGACTGGTCGCCCCCTGGAGGCCGAGGAGGTAAGAGTGGCCGCTCCCTTCCTAAGTCAGGAGTATTTCGAGGCCCTGGCCGCGGTATTTAATTGCCCTCTTTATTTCGATGCCTCGGAAAATACGCTGAAGTTTCCACGGGAAGCCCTCGAGCGAAGACTGGTGCACACCCGGGATTCTCTCGCTGAATTCATAGACGGAATGGTCTACCACCTGATTGCCGCAGAGCGCGCCCCGGCCAGTACCAGTTCGGCGATCAAATCCCTGGTCAGCATCGACCTGCACCGGGGTATGCCTTCTTTTACTGCGGTGGCAGAGAGCCTTCATATGTCGGAGTCCAGTCTGCGGCGTCGCCTGCAGAAGGAAAATACCAGCTACCAGGCCCTCAAGGATGAAATCCGTTGCGAGGTGGCCATCGATAAGCTTCTGAATGAAAAGCTCAGCATTGCCGACCTGGCGGAATATCTGGGTTTCACCGAGCCCAGTTCCTTCGTCCGCTCCTTCAAGGGCTGGACAGGCCAGACGCCCAAGGCTTATCGCGAAAGAATAATGTCCCTCGGGCAGGCCTGAAAGTCTTCCCATAACCACTGAACTCTAATGGACATCAAATTGGCTTTTGAGGTTTAACGGCGCCTGTCCAGTCCCGGTAAACTAAAGCCAGCCGGTGTTTTTACGAGCGCGGCTTCTATTCAGGCAATGTTGCCTGTCGCTCGCCACACTCAACTTGCCGGTAATTCGTCCGAATGGAGAATCAGTGACTTATGACCAGGGAAATATACGCCGTCAGATCGCCGGCCCTGAGAAAGCTGGAACGTGAAATACAAGATGCAGACAGCTACGCCCGGTGGCTGGAGCTTGCACACCAGTATGACCATGAGAGCGGTGCTGACCAGTGGCGTCAGCGGGATGAATCCAGGCTTTATGATTCCGACAGCATCCGTACGCGGCTGCGGCGCTTGCGCAGGTTGCGCAACAGCGGGGATGATCACCGCCTGTTGTTTGCCCTCAATGAGGGCATTCACGGCAACATGGCCGGCATGGGCAAGGCGAAACTTTACCAGCGGGCAAAAAGCGGTACCAAGGTGCTGATCGAGGATTATATCAACGAGATCCGCGATGCGCTGGAGTACCTTTCTCCCCGGGAACTGGAGAGTATATCCTGGGCGGAACGGATTGAGTTTTTCCAGCGCGCCAGTCACTGCTACGGCCGCTCGGCCCTGATGCTCAGCGGTGGTGGCACCCTGGGGTACTTCCACTTTGGCGTGCTGAAGGCCCTGATTGAACAGAAACTCTGTCCGGTAGTGATTTCCGGTGCCAGTGCAGGCGCTTTCGTAGCCGCGATAGTCGGCACCCGTACCGACGAAGAGTACCTGGCGCTTTTCCAGGACAACTACCTGGCAAGGGCACTGACCGCGAACCGGGGCAATATCAAGATCGGCTTCGGCCAGGGCGAGAAGATTGATATGCGTGCGATCAAGAAGGAAATGGCGCGGATGATTCCCGACATGACCTTCCAGGAAGCCTATGAAAAGACCGGGCGCAGTATCAATATTACGATTTCCCCGGCGGAATCGCGGCAGACGTCGCGGTTGTTGAACCACATCGCATCGCCCAACGTGACGATTCGCTCGGCGGTGCTGGCCAGCTCCGCCCTACCGGGTGTGTTCCCTTCGGTGCAGCTGCAGGCCCGTAACCCGGATGGTGAAGTGAAACCCTATCTGCCGTCGCGACGCTGGATCGATGGATCGTTCTCACAGGATCTGCCTGCCAAGCGCCTGGCGCGCATGTACGGCGTCAACCACTTCATCGTCAGCCAGGTCATGCCCGGGCTGGGCCGGGAGCCAAACATGAGGCCGGGAATTCGCAAGATCACCTCCGACGCCTCTATTGCAGCGACCAAGGAGGTGGTCCGTGGATGCCTGGGATTCATACAGCGATACACCTCGGTCGGGCCTCGCCTCGGAGTGGCGCTGAATACGCTCAATGCCCTGATCGACCAGCGTTTTACCGCCGATATCAATATATTTCCCAGTTACGGCATGTCCAGCCTGACTATGATCCTGAAAATGCTTTCGGAAGAGGAGATGGCAGAACTGATCAGGGCGGGGGAGCGGGCTACCTGGCCGAAGATTCCCGCCATCCGCGTGACCACCCGTATCGGTCGTACCCTGGACCGGATACTACACGCTTTCGAGGTGGATGAAGCACACTGGCTTCGCAGCGCACCCCAGACTGACACCGCACTGGAGACCAGGCCGATTGGCTCGGTAAGAAAGAACAAAAAGGCCAGCCCGCGCCGGCGTAGCAAGCGGGCGACAGCAGTTATCGACAGAAAGGCAGGGTCCATGGCCCGCGCCTAGCAACTGTATAAGGGGCTGGATCGGGGTTGGCAAGCTCTGTGGCACCGGGTCAGCGAGTCAGCAGGCGTCGGAGGGTGCCTTCGTTGTGCTTACTCTGCGTACGCAACAGCAACATATCGGAAACCAGTTCTTCTACCTTTGCCTCGGTCTGCCCGCGAACGGATTTCTGGATGGCTTTGGATACCCTCTTACCCCTGTAATCAGGCACCGTGATCGGTTCGCCAAAGGCCAGGAAGCTGCGCTGGGGGCGGGGTATAAGGGTATTGAACAGACCCCGTGGCAGGGGCGGCATAAGGTCTTCCCGGATCTCACCGATAAGATCCATCTTTTGCAATGTCTTCACCAGCCTGCTGTGCAGGATATCGCGCCCCTCGATGGCGTGATCCCACCAGTCGTCCGGGCCCACCAGGCCGAATGGTGTGATGTTGTAACCGTGCTGGGCTGCCATGCGCACGAATCCGTAGCGCTCGCGCCACACCAGTGAATATTTCTCTTCAGCAGTCTTGTTTGCCTCCGCGGCGCCACCAGGGAATACCAGCAGATCGTGGCCGGCTTCCATCAGGGCACTGCACACCTCCGGATGGCCGAGTACCATGCCGTTGGTGGCCATTTTGGCCCCGGTAGGGGTCTGGAACCAGGCGTTATCAGCCATGCCCCTGAGAAAGCGGCCGGTTTCCTGATAGACGGTGGGCATGAGGATCATCCCGTCCAGACCGAACATGGCGTGGTTGCCTATGAACAGGGTGGGTTCGTCGGGGATGTTTTCCAGGCCGACAACGGTCGGTGGGAAATAGGCTTTGATGAATGCGTACAATCGACGGAACGATTTTTCGTTGGGTCCTTCGATTCCCAGAAACGTGTCGATCAGATTGGCGATCTCTTCATCTGAAAACGGCCCCGATTCAGTTACTTTTTTGCCGCTTTTGTTTGCCATGTCCTGTTTTCCTTTGCCGTCGTCAATCAGAGCGGGAGGTTTTGTATCCGCCCAGAAAGTTATCTGTCAGTCGTCGGTATTCTAAGCTCCACCGGGATTTTCCGGGAGAGTCGAATTTTGCAAAATCCTTTGGCCGATTTTTGCAGTCGGCGGTGACCCGAAATGTATGTTTCTGAGAGTGTTTTGGTCATTCCCTATGGTGCCAGCTGAGCTAAACTTTCCAGCCTGCTCAACACATCCAGGCTTTGAAGGAGAGGGTAATGGGAATTTATGCAATGACAGGCGGCGCCACCGGAATCGGCGCGGCGATCAAGAACCGCCTGCGGGAAGAGGGCAACGATGTCATCGTCATCGACATCAAGGACGCCGATGTCATCGCCGACCTGTCGGACAGTGAGGGGCGCCGGGCAGCTGTCGATGCAGTCCGGGATGCCGCACCTGACGGCCTGGACGGATTGGTGACCTGTGCCGGGCTGGGTTCCAATGTGCCCAACCATCCGCTGATTACCAGAGTTAATTACTTCGGCACAGTGGAGATCATCGAGGGGCTGAGGGAATTGCTGGAGCGTCGACGCGGTGCCGTGGTGCTGGTGTCGTCGAATTCCGCGCCGATGAATAACAGCCCGGAATTTGTCGAACTGCTGCTGGCCGGTAGCGAAGAAGAGGCGGTCAGTTTTTCCGAGACCATCGAGGCACAGGAAGTCTACAGCGGAACCAAGAAAGCCGTTGCCCGCTGGATGCGGAGCAAGGTGGCCGAGTATGCCACGGCCGGTGTACGCATGAACGCGGTCGCGCCGGGATATACCCAGACCCCGATGACGGAACAGGTGGAAAACGACCCCACTTACGGGCCCGCTATAAAGGAATTCATGGCCAGTATACCGGTTGGATTCCCGGGCAAGCCGGAAGATCAGGCGGCCGCCACCAGCTTTCTCCTCAGTCCCGAAGCGAGATTTGTCTGCGGTTCGGTACTGTTTGTAGACGGCGGACACGACGCCATGTTCAGGCCTGACCAGGTATGAGCGAGAACATCAGCCGCCGCCGGCTTCTCAAGTACGGGGCATCTGTTGCCGCTGCTGCAGGTACATCGCCGTTGTGGGCGTTCTCCGGCGGCAGCGCACTCAGCTTCACTGAGTACCGGGCCCTGGATGGCCTGGGTCTTGCCCAGCTGGTGGCTAGGGGCGAAGTCTCCCCCATGGAGCTGCTGGATATCGCCATCGCTCGCGCCTCCGCGGTGAATCCGGTTATCAACTGTGTGGTCGAAGAACTCTACGATCATGGCAGGGAGATCATCAGGGCCGGTTTGCCAGTAGGGCCGTTCACCGGTGTGCCTTTCATGCTCAAGGACCTTGGCATGGCACTGCAGGGGACAGTCACCACCAATGGTTCGCGGTTCTTCAGGGACGCCCGTATGGATTACACCAGTACCGTGGTAGAACGCTACCAGAAGGCGGGACTGGTGATCTTCGGCAAGACAGCCAGTCCGGAGTTCGGTGGCACCGGCACGACCGAGTCCATGCTGTTTGGAGATACCCGTAATCCCTGGAACCTGGAGCGAACTACGGGAGGTTCCTCTGGCGGTTCCGCGGCGGCGGTCGCTGCCGGGATTCTGCCCATTGCCAATGCGACCGACGGTGGTGGCTCCATTCGTATCCCCGCCTCCTGCTGTGGCTTGTTCGGCATGAAACCCAGCCGAGGCAGGGTCCCGAGTGGCCCGAAAAACCTGTCTTTTGTGATGAGCGTCATCCACGCCGTTTCCCGCAGCGTGCGCGACAGTGCCGCGCTTTTGGATGCCAGTCGCGGACCGGAGCCCGGCCAGACCACCGTTGCACCCGCGCCGGCGGGGAGCTACCTGGAGGCGGTGGGCCGGGCGCCTGGCGCATTGAAGATCGGCCTGGTCACCATGCCGATTACCCACAGTCCCGTTCATCCCGAGTGCGCCGGGGCCGCCGCGGCGGCGGCCAGGTTGTGCGAATCCATGGGGCACCATGTGGAAGAGGTGACACTTCCCATCGACCCTCGCGAATTTTTTGCCAGCACACGAGTCATCATGGGCGTTGGGACTGTCATGCGGGTGACGAATCGCGAACGTGCACTGGGCAGGCAGGCGACTGAGAATGACCTGGAGCCGATCATCTGGAAGCGCTTCCAGGACTCGCGCTCCTATACTGCCGAGCAGCTGTACGCGGCGCGACGCGGTGTCGAAAAGGCAGCCCGGCAGATGGCTCTTCTGCAACAGGACTACGACGTTCTGTTGTCGCCGACCCTCGCCACGCCCCCGGTGGAGTTGGGCAAGCTGAGCCTCAACCAGGACAACGCGGCCTATGAAAAAGAGGCGATCAATATTTCCGCCTTTACCATGCTGTTCAACGCCACCGGCCAGCCGGCGATGTCCGTGCCGCTGCACTGGACCCCCGATGGCCTGCCGGTTGGTGTGATGTTTGCCGGACGATACGGGGAGGAGGGCTTGCTGTTCCAACTGGCGGGGCAACTGGAACAGGCAAGTCCCTGGTTTGATAAATTGCCGCCCCTCTGATTCCCGCGGTATGCCGCTTATCCGTACGTACCTGGAGCGATATTGATATGAGATTTACCCTGATGACCGGTCTGGGTGGTATCGAAGACTACCCGGATCTTGCACGCGAGGCCGAGGCCTGCGGTTATCATTCCCTGGCAGTACCCGACAGTCTTTTCTATCCGGAGGTGACCGAGTCCGACTACCCGTACCTCAGTACCGAGACAGTTCGACAGGCGCTGGACGGGGTGCCTGTGCTGGAGCCGTTTATCGCCATGGCGGGTATGGCCGCCGTGACCACGTCACTGCGTTTTTATCCCGCGGTGCTGAAAGTGCCGGTCAGGCAGCCACTGGTGCTCGCCAAGACCCTGTCCTCCCTGGCGGTAGCCAGCAACAATCGCATTGCCCTCGGTGCCGGTTTGAGCCCCTGGAAGGAGGATTTCAGTTATAACGGCGTCGATTTCGACCTGCGTGGCAAACTGATGGATGAATGCCTGGAGATCATCCGCGGAGCGATGTCGGGGGAGTACTTTGAATACCACTCGGATAACTACGATATCGGTCGCATGAAGCTGTCACCGGTGCCCGGCACCTCCGTGCCTGTGCTGGTGGGTGGACATGCTAAACCGGCCCTGCGCAGGGCCGCGCGCCTGGGTGATGGTTGGATATCAGCCAACAGCGATTACGAGGCACTGCGGGGAATGATTGCCACCCTGAATGAATTGCGCATCGAATACGGAACAGACGGCAACAGCGAGTTCGAGATTCACGCCTTCGATATGGCGGCAACAGAACCCGATGATTTTCGTCGCCTTGCCGACCTGGGGGTGACTGACGCCTGTGTGACGCCGTGGAATCCCTATGACCCGGGTCTGGACAGGGAGCAGAAACTGGCGGCTATCCGGGAATTTGCTGATCGGGTTATTCACTCACCCTAGGGTGTGTCATCCTCTTCCCTTAGACGCACTGGACCGAACTGCCCGGAAAATTTCCCCTGCATACCACGGTAGAAGTCCCGGAAGTACTGCATGTCGGTGATTACGTCCCCGCTGGGCAGCAGCGCGGGGCCAAAGCCCCCGCGTTTCTGCCCGAAATCGAGGAATGAGGGCACGATGGGGACTCCCGCTTTCCTGGCGATGTGGTAAAAACCTGATTTCCAGTACTCGGTCCATTCCCGGGTTCCCTCAGTGGGAACCACCAGCACCAGGCGCCGGGCAGAGCGAAGCACTTCCACCATGTCGTCCACCACATTCCTGTTTTCATGCCGGTAAACGGGCATCCCTCCCAGGCCGCGAAGGATCCAGCCGAGAGGCGGGAAGAACAGGCTGTGCTTGGCCATCCAGGTGATCTTCAGGTCGAAGGCCGCACCAAAAGCCAGCATGAGAGGCAGATCCCAGTTGGAGGTGTGAGGCGCGGCGATAAGTACATAGCGATCGTGTCCCGGTCTCTCGCCTTCGATGCGCCAGCCGAGGGTACGCAGCAGCCACCGCGCCAGGGATTGTTTCATAGGTGATACTTTTTACTGGTGGACGATGGCCCGGCAGAGGAAATGCCCGGAGTGGATGCACACACCGGTGGGAACAACAACCGGAAACACTCGGCCGGCCGGGGAGGGCGAGCAAGAGCTTAACATGCCGGCCTGGCCCCTACTACGCCTGTGGCGACAGGAAACCGACTACCGTGAGTAGATCCATTTCTTATTGCGGTAGAAGTAGCCGATAATTCGGGTGTACAACTCCGGAAAGAAACGCTTGGTGCGCCAGCCCCATTTGGCATCGGATTGGGTGATGACATAGAGGCGGTTCTTGTCGATCGCCGACATTATGTCGTCCACGATGTCATCCGCGGTGACTTTTGAACGTTGCAGTTGACGGATCAGGTTGCCCTCCATTTCACGCTCCCCGCTCATGGTTTCACCCAGGGAGGTTACGAATACTGTGGGACAGACCACCGAAACGCCGATATTGTCCTTGCTCAACTCTGTTTTCAGGGTCTCCGACAGGGAAACCACGCCGGCCTTGGCGACGTTGTAGGCAGCCATTTCGGGCCCTGCCAGGGTGCCAGCGCTGGAAGCAGTATTGACGATATAACCACCCCCCTGGGCTTTCAGCATGGGTGCGAAGATCTTGCAGCCGTAGACCACGCTCCACAGGTCTATATCGATGGTCCGCTCCCAGTCTGCCAGGGTCAGTTCGTCGATGGCGCCGGCGGTGGCGATACCGGCGTTGTTGAATACCATGTCCACGCCACCCCATTTTTCCTGCAGCAGAGCAGCGGCCTTTTCCTGCGCCGTGTAATCGGTAACGTCAAGCACCAGTTTTTCTACCTCGGCCCCCAGCTCCCCGAGAATCCTGTCGGCCTCGTCCAGGCGTTCCACGTTGATGTCGGCTATCAACAGGCGCCAGCCGCGGCGGGCCAGGCGTTTGCAAATAGCCAGGCCCAGGCCGCTGGCCGCACCGGTGATGAATGCGCGTTTCTGCGGAAATCTTTTTTCCAGGCTCATTGGGAATCTCCTTATCAGGGGTGATGGACGACATAAACGCCGCCTCGCAGACGGCTTTCCGCGACTCTGGTCATTACTGTAATACTGCCGGGTCTATCCCGCCTGTCGCAGGGTGAAAAATACTTATCCCTGGGCTGTTCTGTCAGGGCGACTTTATCTTTCCCGTGACAGGTGCCGAAGCCAAAAAACAGCGCGATAGCTGCGCCACTGTTGCATTGTATCAGTGTGGGATTGGTGTTAGTTTTCATCGCTTGAAGCATGGCCGCGGCACACCGCGGTCGTATGCTGACGTTCTGTGCCCAGACAAGTGATGACGGATGACGCAACAGGTATCCCAGACCACCGTGGCCTCCTACGTGCAGGCCTTCGCCTCCGCCCTGGAGGCCCGTGGCATTGATCCTCAATCGGTATTCAATGAGGCTGGCATAGAGGTCCTGACCTCTTCCGATCCGCTCAAGCGCATCAGCGAGATAGCGGTGGGTCGCCTGTTCGCGGCGTCGGTTAAGGCAACCGACGATCCCTACTTCGGTATCGCAGTGGGTGAGAGGATGCAGCCTGGCAACCTACATGCCCTGGGATTCGGCCTGCTGTCCAGCAGCTCGCTGCGGGATTTTTATACTCGTATCTGTAATTACTACCGGGTGGTGTCCCAGAGCGCGGATTTTCACTGTTTCGACATGGAGGGGCAGGCGATACTCGCCGCCTCCAATATCGGGCCGGCAGTCTGCTACGAGACCCAGGATGCCTGGGTGACCATGATGGTGCGCTTCCTGCGCTTTCTCTACCAGCAGCCCCTCGATCCGCTGTGGATCGAACTCACCCGACCGGAGCCCGAGCGAGGACCCCAACCCTACCTGGATTACTTCAATTGCCCGGTGCGCTTCGGCTGCGAGGAAGACCGCATTGCCATGGATGGCAGTATCATGGACGATCCACTGCCTGGCGCCAGCCCCGATATGGCCCAGTACAACGACCAGATCGTGATGCAATACCTCGAACAGATGGACAGGAGCGACGTGGTCAACCGGGTGCGCCGTTACATAATCGAGGACCTCGCCTCGGGAACCTTGTCCAAGCAGGCGGTCGCCGACAAGATGCATATGAGTGCCCGCAACCTGCAGCTCAAGCTGGCGGCGGAAAACACCACTTTCCAGGACACCCTGGACAGCACCCGGAAAAACCTGGCCACAGGGTATATGCAGCAGAGCCATCTCACCATCACCGAGATTGCCTACCTGCTCGGGTTCTCCGATGCCAGTAACTTCACTCGCGCGTTCCGGCGCTGGTTCGGCCTGTCACCCCGGGACTACCGCATCGAACACAGGATAAGCGAGGAATAGGCTGGTTAGTTATCCCTCGGCGAACTGGTCCCTCAGTACGCGTTTCAGGATTTTGCCCGACGGATTGCGTGGAATCGTGTCTATGAAGATCACTTTGCGTGGCAGTTTGTAGCGGGATAGTTTTTCCTCGCAATGTTTGATGATCGCATCTTCGTCTGTTGCCTCGTCGCTGCTCGAGACCACCGCACAGACGGTTTCACCCCACTTTTCATCGGGTAGGCCGATGACCGCAACCTCGGTGACCGCCGGGTGAGCCAGGATGACATTCTCCACTTCTGCCGGGTAGATGTTTTCCCCGCCGGAAATGATCATGTCCTTGATCCGGTCCTTGATGAAGATGAAACCCTCTTCATCTATTTCCGCGACATCGCCGGTACAGAACCAGCCATCGTCATAGGCTTCCTCGGTGGCATCAGGGCGATTCCAGTATTCTTTCATCATGTGCGGGGCGCGCATCAGGATTTCTCCAGTGCCGGTGGCGCTGCGGTTGCCCTGCTCGTCGCGAATGCAGATTTCGGTAAACATGGTGGCTTTGCCGGCGGAGCCGATCTTGCGAATGGCGTCTTCGTTCATCAGCATGCAGCCCCCGCCGCCCGATTCAGTCAGCGCATAGCCCTGAATCACCTCCATGCCTTTTTCGTTGTAGAGGCGGGTGAGTGTTTCCGGCATGGGAGCCGCGCCGGTAATAAAGAAGCGAAAGTCGGGGGCATCCAGCTCTGCGAACTCCGGCACCTGGCGCATGAAATTCAGGATGGCCGGTACCGAGGCCCCGATGTTGATTTTCTCTTCCACGATCAGCGACCACACCGCGGAGGGGTCGAAGTCGGGCATGGAGACCAGCGTGACACCCCGGGCGGCGCAGAAAAGTACCCCGGTGAGGGCGGCCACATGGAACATTGGCAGTGGTAACAGCAGTCGGTCCCGATAGCGGACCTCAACCGTGTTGGCCCAGCACTGGGCGGCCCACATGATGGAGTCATGGGTGTGGACGACGCCCTTCGGCAGGCCGGTGGTGCCGGAGGTGTACATGATGAACATGTTGTCCTGGTCGCCGCCCTTGATCTCCGGTTCGTCGTCTGACGCATCCTCGAGCAGTGGCGCGAGCCCCTCTGAGCTATCCCTGGCCTGCAGGTAGTCGGTAATCGCCAGGGGATGCTCGTCGCTGGCCTGGATAGCGGCGACCGTCTCCGCGAATTCGGGGTCGAAAAACAGCGTTCGCGTACCGCTGTCGGAGAGGATAAACGACAATTCACTGGCGGTCAGGCGGGTATTCAGCGGCACCACCACCAGGCCCAGTTTCGCCGCGCCGTAGAACAGGGTAGTGAACTCGATACTGTTGTGCATCAGCAACGCGACGCGATCGCCTTTCGACAGTCCGAGTCCTTCGAGAACCGAGGCGCAGCGGTTGGTGAGGCGATTGACGTCGTCCCAGGTGGCGCGTACGTTGGTGGACGGCTCCACATAGGCTTCCGTATGGGTGGAAACTACCGCCCTTTGCTTGAGCATCAGTCCTACGTTTTTGTTCATGATGGGTTCTCCGGAACAGTTCAGGCTTTGGCGCGGGCCTCGCGGGGCGCCGATTTTCTGGATTTCATGGTGGCATTCTGCAGCTTATGGAAGCTATGTTCGATGAAATGGATCAACTTATAGGGATCATCGACGGCTTCGGGCGCCGCGCCGATGGCCAGGCAGATATTCTTGTTGAAACTGGCAAAGGTGACATTGAGACCACCGCCAGGGGGCACAATGGGCAGTCCCTGGAAAGCGACCATAGGCATTCCGCCCAGGTACAGTTGTTCCTGGGGGCCGACCATATTGGAGATCAGTACGTTGGCGCTGGGGATTTTCTCGAAGGCCGACGCAAAGTCCGAAATGGCGGAACTGCCGAAAACCAGCATCGAATAGAACTGGCGCACGGTGTTGGGCAGCCTGGCGCTCTTTTTCTTCACCCGGGCGATGGATTCGTGAACCTGCTCAAGGCGTTTGCCAATAGTCGCGTTGGGCTGCCCCATGGGAACCAGTTCCGCACTGACCTGGTTGCCGGTCGCGCCGTGATCCTCGGTGCGAAGGGACATCGCCATCAGGCTGACCAGCGGCTGGTCGATGCCGGCATCGTGGTCCTTCAGGTAGTGGTGCAGGGCATCATCGATCACGGTGGTGACCACGTCGTTCACCGTGGTACCGGTTTTCTTTGAAATGGCCTTGATGTCCGCCAGGGGTATTTCGCAGTTGGCGTAGCGCCGGGCAGATGATTGGGCCACATTGTTGAACAGCGTATGGGGTGCCCCGAAGGGCAGGGAGGCTTCCGCGGATCGCAGCTTCAGGGACTGCGCGCCCATTTTGGCGAACTCGGTACCGGTATCCATAATGCCTGTGGGCACCTTGCCGAGGGTTGACAGGAGTTGCTTCAATTGGGGTTCGCTCTTCCTGGCGCGTTTTTTCCTTGGCTTTTTCTTCTGCGGAGCCCATACGGGACGGATGGTTTTGTCGCTGGCGGTTTCACTCATCGCGGCCCTGAACAGCTTCAGGGCGCCGCCGCCGTCTATCATGGCGTGATGAACGCGGACCATGATGGCCACGTGATTGCCCTCGATGCCGTCAATGATGTAGCAGTCCCACAGGGGCAGGTTGCGGTCGAGCAGTGGTGTGTTCAGGAAAGAGACAGTGTCATAAAACTGCTGCATGGAGCCGGGGGCGGGCACCGCCAGGTGTCGCACATGATAATTGAGATCGGGCTCTACCGTTTCCCAGGAGGCCACATCCTTGCCCAGCCACTTTATTTTCTGGTTGAAGGGTGCGGCCACCTCGGTGCTGCGAAAAGCCTTGAGAACCTTGTTCACCCAGGCGTTTTTCTGGCGGGCCGGCACCTTGAACATCTGGTAGGCGGTCATGTGAATCTGGCGGCTGCTGTTTTCCAGCAGCAGGAAGGCCATGTCCAGTGTTGTCAATCTACTCATGAGGCGAGTTTTTCCTGTTCAGTGTGTTGTGGGGTCAGTGACACCAGTGTCTCCAGTTCGCGTTTGAAATAGCCGAACAGTTTCCAGCCGTCAGGCAGCACCTTCTTGTCGGCCAGTATGCACAGGTTGACGAAATCGCAGTAACTCCACATGGTCATATTGATGCAGGTACCGTCAATGATCTGCCCGGTGGAAAACCAGTTGGCCAATTTGTAATTGTCCCAGTACAGGGGCTTGCGCGGGCCTGGGACATTGGACAGGGCCACGTTGCCGAACAGGCTGAGGCTGCCCTGTTTTTTCTCGCGCAGCCACCAGCTGAACGCCTTGACGGCCCAGGGCGGCATGATTTTCATCACGGCACTGAAATCAGCGTTCATTTCCACGCTCTTTTTCAGGTGCTCTTTCATCTCGTTGGCCGCCTTGTGCCCCGCGTGCAGACGTTCCAACGGGTCGGCGATATCCGTGTGTAGCCAGCAGTAATCCATGGTGACGAAATTGCCCAGGCCCTCCATGCCCTCGGGTCGCTTGCCGGCGAAGGGTGTGGCCGCGATCAGCGGGCTGTCGTCGGGGTCGTAGTGGCCGTCCAGGAACATCTGTCGCAGGGCACCCGCGGCACAGCACAGGAATACATCGTTGATGGTGACACCCAGCCCCTTGGATATGGCCTTGAAGTCAGCGAACGGCATGCTGTCACAGACAAAGGTGCGGCCGTAGCTCAATACCCGGTTGATGGGGGTCTGCTGCATCATGGAAGGTGCGGGATGAGGGGGCTTGCCTTGTTCGGCATATTGCCGCTCCAGGGCCTTCTTCTGTCGCAGCCCGGAAATCACCTTCGGCAGCCCACCGAGGACCAGGGCGGGCCAGTCCCGTAAAGCCAGCCACAGTTGCTTGAGCCAGGAGGGGGTGGGGCGGGCCTGCCAGGGTGGAACGTGTTCCGGGGTACAGCCGGGTGTATCCCTGTACAACTGTTCCAGGCCGTAGGAGGCACCGGCGCCGTCCACGTAGGCGTGATGCAGCATGGTTACCAGTGCCACCTTGCCGCCCTCCACGCCTTCGACCACCCAGCACTTCCACAGGGGGCGGCTGCGATCGAGCTGGTAGGCGTAGACTGAGCCCATGAATTCGCAGAGGGCCTTGTGATCGGCGGGTTGGGGCAGGGCCACCCGCCGCACGTGGTAATCCAGGTTGAAGTCCTCGTCTTCCAGCCACAGGGGGTGGTTGAGTCCCAGCGGCGCGTCGGCGTATTTCCAGCGAAGGAAAGGAACCAGGTGTGCACGCTGTTCGAAATCCCGGTGGAATTTCTCGAAGCACCAACCCTGGGGATCCGTGGATGGGTCGATGATCGCGACCTTGAACGTGTGCATGTAGGCCCTGGGGGTCTCCATGGCCAGCATGAATGCATCTGCTCCGCCCATTCTTCTCATATCACCACTCCGTCATAATTGTGCTGCTGACAATTAGTTATAGTGCCCCCGCCGGATTGTGCAAACCCGGGAGTTTTCAGCGAAAATTAAATGCAGCCCCCGGTGAACCGGGGGCGGGTAGCTAGCCGGTGTTTCCTAGGAGCGCTGGAAGATATGCACGAAGCCGGCGCTACCCAGGCCGCCGTTATGCTGCAGGGCGGTACGCGCGCCATCTACCTGGCGACTGCCGGCCTCGCCCCGCAGGTGCAGGGTCAATTCGGTGATCTGGGCCAGGCCGGTGGCGCCCAGTGGGTGTCCCTTGGCCAGCAGGCCGCCGGAAGGATTCACCACGAAACGGCCACCATAGGTGTTGTCCCCATCGGCCACGAAAGCGTTCAGGTCCTCTTCCCGGCACAGCCCGAGAGCGGAGTAGGTGGCCAACTCGTTAGTGGCAAAGCAATCGTGGAGTTCGATCACGTCGATATCCTCCGGGCCCAGACCGGCATCCTCGTAAGCTGCCTGGGCGGCATCGCGACTGAGTGCCTGGAACATCACATCCATGACGCTGCCGCTGAAATACTGCTTCTTGTCGCTGCACCATCCTTTTCCTACCAGCGTGACGTCGTTGCGAATGCCGTGGGTGCGGGCGAAGGCCTCGTTGCAGACGACCACTGCGGCGGCACCGCAGCTGGGTGGGCAGGCATAGAGTTTTCGCAGGTTGCGGAACACCGGCGGTGCAGCGAGCACCTCTTCCACCGTCAGGGGATCGGTGAAGATGGCATTCGGGTTGTGGGCGGCGTGCTGCCGCGCCTTGCATGAAATCGAGGCAATAGTCTGTTCAGTAACGCCCGCCTGCAGCATCGCATCGACCTGGGCCGCGAACATGGCCACCGCCGGCGGTGCAGCGCGCTCCTCCTCGCTGAGGTTCAT
>JAACFI010000358.1 GCA_009937575.1 Haliea sp. | reverse complement strand
GCAAGAGGCGACTGTTTGTCTTTCCCGCTTGCTGTGTCTTGTTGAAACTTTACAGTGGTGATAAGCTAAATGCAATCTTATGAGCAGGCACCAGAAATGATGGTCCCGGGTATCCAGTTGTGAATTTTGATTTCTCAGATGAGCAGAAAGCACTCCAGAGTGAAGTGCAGCGCTTTCTCTCCGATCGTAGTGACCTGTCAGTGGCCAGGGCGGTGCTCGACGATGCCAGTATGTCTCATTCCGAAGCCGTCTGGCGTGAAATGCTGGATTTGGGGTGGGCAGGAATAGCGATTCCGGAGCAGTACGGCGGTGTTGGCCTCGGTTACCTGGAGCTTTGTGTTATGGCCCAGGAGTTAGGGCGTTCACTGGCGCCGGTTCCGTTCTCGTCGACGGTCTACCAGTTTTGCGAGGCTGTACTGCGAGGTGGTAATGAAGAGCAGCGATACGCTGTGTTGGCCGAGGTCGCTGCTGGAGAAACAATAGGGACCCTGGCCTTCGCCGAGGGTATGGGATTCCCGGCACCTGATCGCATCAAGCTGCGTTGCGAGCAGGGCAGACTGCACGGTGAGAAGTGGCCGGTGCCGGATGCGATGATTGCCGATGCCGCGGTGGTATTGGCAGTCAATGCGTGCAGCGTCGAGCGCTGGATTCCATCGACCCTACCAGGAATCAGGGCGCCCTTGTCTTTGAAGGCGCCGAGGCTAAGCCCCTGGGCAAGGCCGGCGACAGTGCCTGGGCTTTGTTCAGGGCAGTGCTCGACGCGGCGGCGGTCCTGTTTGCGTTTGAGCAGGTAGGTGGTGCAGAGGCCTGCCTGCAGAGCGCCATCGATTTTGCCAATGAGCGTCATGCTTTCGGCAGGCCCATTGCCTCCTTCCAGGCAATAAAGCACAAGCTGGCTGATGTTTATGTAGGTAATCAGCTGGCGCTCAGCAACGCCTATTACGGCGCCTGGGCCCTGGCCTCCGGCTCAGATGAGTTGCCCCTGGCAGCGGCTGTGGCCCGGGTAAGCGCTACCGAAGCCTATGAAAACGCCGCGGCAGAAAATGTCCAGGTGCACGGTGGCATGGGCTTTACCTGGGAGGCAGATTGCCACCTTTTTCTACGCCGTTCCCGGTCCCTGGCGCTGCTGATAGGCGACCTCGGGATGTGGAAGAAGCAGATTACCGCTGAATTTGAGCGCAAGGTGGCCTGACACCTTATCCCGGTGCAGGCGAATTTGCTGGAGAGACTATGGATTTTGAAGATACCCCCGAAGAAGCTGAATTTCGCGCTGAAGTTAGAAGTTGGTTGGCTGAGCAGGCCGCGGAGTACGACCTGTCGAATCACGGTGAGTTGACCATCGATCAGCAGCTGGCACTGGGCAGGGCTTTCCAGGCCCGCAAAGCGGACAGGGGCTATGCAAAAGTCACCTGGCCGAGGGAACTTGGTGGCATGGGCGGTACTCCCATGCAGGCGGTGATCTACGAACAGGAGGAGGAAAAGTACGATTTTCCCACTGTCTTTTTTGGTATCAGCGTGGGAATGCCTATTCCCGTAATGCGCCGGTTTGCATCAGAAGAGCAGCAGCAGCGCTACCTGATACCCGCGCTGCGGGGTGAGGAAATCTGGTGCCAGCTGTTTTCTGAGCCGGCGGCCGGTTCTGACCTCGGGGGCATTCGTCTTCGCGCGCTTCGTGACGGCGACGATTGGGTGCTCAATGGCCAGAAGATCTGGACATCCTGGGCCCACATCTCCGATTACGGGGTAATTATTACGCGTACTGACCCGTCTGTGCCCAAGCACCGGGGGATGACCTACTTCTTTGTCGATATGAAGGCCCCCGGAGTTGAAGTTCGGCCAATCAAGCAGGCAGCAGGCGGGGGTGAATTCTGCGAGGTTTACTTCACCGATGTTCGAGTTCCCGATTCCGCCCGCCTGGGTGAAATCAATGGCGGCTGGCAGGTGGCCATCGCGACTTTGATGGAGGAGCGGTTTGCGGTGACCGAAGCCTCCGGGGGCGGTGCTTCCCTGGAAGACACCGTGCGGTTTCTACGGCGGGAATTCGATGATGGTGAATCCGGCCTGGACGACCCTCGAGTGCGCGACAAGATTGCGGAGTGGTATGTTGCCGAGTCGGGCATCAATAATTTCTACGCGCGGCTCCTGACCGGGCTGTCCCAGGGGCAGTTGCCCGGCCCCGAAGCCGCATTGAGCAAGCTGGTTATCGCCCGAAAGTTACAGACACAGTCATCCTACATCATGGATGTTTGTGGCCCGGCAGGCGCGATCTATCCCGATCACCCGATCTTGCGGGCAAATGACTACCGTATGGCCTGGCTGGAAGCAGCGGGATATCGCATTGCCGGTGGCACCGATGAAATCTTGCGAAATACCATCGCCGAGCGGGTTCTGGGTCTGCCGGGGGATATCAGGGTGGACAAGAATGTTCCTTTCGACCAGTTGGAATGATGGGAAGGGCCTCAGATTGATTGGCTGTTTAGTACCATTTCATGGGTTTTAGAAGATAGTGAGGTCAAGCTCTATGTTTGAAAAAAAAGTGGTGATCATCACCGGTGGTGGTCAGGGTATCGGTGAAACATATGCGAGGAGGTTTGCCGCAGCCGGCGCCTCTGTGGTTATCGCTGAGCTTAACGAGGAGGCGGGGCAACGTGTCGCCAATGAAATCTGCCAGGCCGGACATCAAGCCGTGTTCGTAAAAACGGATGTGTCTTCTGAGGACGACGCGGCAGCTGTTGCCAGTGTGGCACAGGAACAGTTTGGTGGTATCGATATCCTGGTGAACAATGCCGCGATTTTTCATGGTATGCGTTATGAAACCCTGCTGGATGTGGATCTCGACTATTACTACCAGATTATGAAAGTGAACATGCACAGCCCGCTGGTAATGACACGCGCGGTGGCGGGTGCTATGGCCGAGAGAGGCGGTGGAAGCGTGATCAATCAATCGTCCACGGCAGCCTGGAAGGCACAGGGGGGCTACTATGGTGTTGCCAAACTGGGCGTACAGGGGCTGACAATGTGCCTGGCCAGTGAACTGGGAGAGCACAATATCCGGGTCAATGCTATCGCCCCGGGTCCCACGGATACCGAGGCCACCCGCCAGGTACCGGCGGAGATTCTCGACCAGGTGGTGAATGGATTGGCACTGAAGCGACTGGGCGATACGACAGATATCGTCAATATGGCCATGTTCCTGGCGTCCGAGGAGGCTGCCTGGATTACCGGGCAAACCTTCAGGGTTGATGGTGGCGACACCATGCTGCCCGCCTGAGACGCAGGTTTAGAAAGATGAAAATCAGGCAGACATACATCTGTGAGCCCGTGCGGACGCCGGTAGGAAAGTTCGGCGGCGCCTACAAGCAGTTGGACGCGCAATTTCTTGGCGCTGCGGTAGTGAAGGGCCTGCTCGAGAGAACCGGGCTTCCCGTCGATACGGTGGACGATGTGCTCTTCGCCCAGTGTTACTCCAGTATGGATGCGCCTGCGCTGGGCCGCGTGGTGGCGCTGGACGCCGGCCTGCCGGTCACAGTGGGCGGGCTGCAACTCGACCGGCGCTGTGGCTCAGGTTTGCAGGCGCTGATTTATGCCTATCTCCAGGTATCAACGGGTGGCTCTGATGTAGTGATAGCCGGGGGCGCTGAATCAATGAGTAACGCGCCTTTCTTTACCCACCGTGCTCGCTGGGGTATTCAGGGGCCGGCGCTTGAACTACATGATTCCCTGGCGCGGGGGCGCGTAACAGCGGGCGGTGTGCACTATCCGGTCACCGGTGGCATGTTGGAAACAGCGGAAAACCTGCGTAGAGAGTATGGAATATCCCGTGAAGAGCAGGACATGTTCGCGGTGGAATCCCAGCGCCGAGCCATTGCCGCTCAGCAGCAGGGCCTGTTTGACGACGAAATTATTCCCGTCACTGTACCTGGTCGGAAGGGCAATACCGTCGTGACAGAAGACGAGCCCCCCCGGGAGACCACATCGGAAGCACTGGCTGGCCTGAAGGCGATCAGGGCAGGTGTCGACCCGGAATCCACAGTGACCGCGGGCAACGCCAGTACCCAGAACGATGGTGCATCCGCCTGTATCGTGGCGAGTGAAGAGGCAGTGGCAAAATATGACTTAAGGCCGTTTGCTTGCCTGGTGTCATGGAGCGTAGCGGGAGTTGAGCCAGCCCGGATGGGTATAGCGCCTGTGCCTGCGGTGCAGAAGGTATTGCAGAACGCGGAGTTGAAACTATCAGATATTGACCTGATTGAGCTCAACGAGGCCTTTGCAGCACAGGTCTTGGCCTGTACCCAGGGCCTGGGTTTTGAGCACTCTGATTTCGAGAGATTGAATGTCAACGGCTCCGGCATTTCATTGGGACACCCGGTCGGGGCGACTGGCGGTCGCATCCTCGCCACATTGCTGCGGGAAATGGAGCGTCGAAAAGCACGCTATGGCCTGGAAACCATGTGTATTGGTGGCGGCCAGGGGCTGGCGGCTGTATTTGAGCGGGTTTAGTCCAGCTCCGGTGGCGGCGGCCATTCTGCCTTGGTGGCCGGGGTGAAGATGCCCTCGAAAACGAAGGTCTTGTAGGTCTTGCGGAAGCGTTTTGCCTGCTTCGCCCGCTCCTCTACAGAGTCCGCTCCATTGAGGACCAGGAACAGCCCCACAAGGGATGCGCTCGCGGTAATGATGGCGGTCATGTCCGGGTCCATGCCCTCCCGCAAATGCCCGTGCTTTGCGTGCCAGCGGAAGAGTTTGCGGTAGTGGGCGATGAGTGGATCCTTGCGCGCGCCGTCCCTGAGCATTTGCTGAATGCGGATCTTGAGCAAACTCAGGTCTTCCGCGCTGAGATCCGAGGCATCTTCGAAGGACTCGCGTTTGGCAAATGAACGGTCCAGTGTGTAGATGAGTTCCTTGTCGAGCTTCTCCTCGACAGCGGCAATCAGGTCTTCCTTTTTCTTGAAATGGTAGTAGGCGCCGGGACGAGTGACACCGGCCCTGCGGGCCACTTCGGATACGGAGACAGCCTGCTCACCAACCTCTGCCATGAGCAGCATTGCAGTCTTCATCAGCAGCTCGCGGGTTTCGAGAGACTTGGCCTTTCTGCCATCCTGAATC
>JAACFI010000357.1 GCA_009937575.1 Haliea sp. | reverse complement strand
AAAGTGACGCAGCAGGGTTCACCCGCTATCGGCCCCGGTGATCTACTGCGTTTCGAGTTGGGGAGGCGCCAGCAACGGGCTGATTCACCCGTTGTCACCACGCATCCAAGTATGCGGTGCCATGGTTGTGGGCAACATTGCTCACCTTTTGTTCGCTTGACAGTCCTGCGCGGTCGTTCCTCGCGGATTCGCCGTTCGCCGCGTACCTCCCCTGGCTCAACCCGCCGCCCATAAACCGGTTGTCGCCGGTGGCATGGCCGGCACTGATGTTGCCAACCAAGGAGATAACGCATTGACGATCAGCAAGGAACAGGAGGCGCAGATCCTGCGCTTTTATCACGTGGAGAAGTGGCGGGTGGGCACGATTGCCCGGCAGTTGGGATTGCATCACGGCACGGTAGACCGGGTATTGTCCCAGGCCGGGCTGCCGAAGGTGGAACGCCCTCGCCGGCCCGCCCTGATTGACCCCTATCTACCCTTTGTCGTGGACACTTTGAAGCAGTACCCGAGCCTGACCGCCAGCCGGTTGTATGGCATGGTGCGCGAGCGGGGTTACAGTGGTGGCCCCGATCACTTCCGCCACGTGATCAGCCATTACCGGCCCCGACCGGAACCGGAAGCCTATCACCGCCTGAAGACCTTACCGGGAGAACAGGGGCAGGTGGACTGGGGTCACTTCGGCAAGCTCCGGGTCGGTGATGCCGAGCGCCCGCTGATGGCCTTCGTGATAGTACTGAGTTGGTCGCGGCAGATCTTTTTACGCTTTTACCCGGATGCCGCCATGGCCAGCTTCCTGCGCGGCCATGTGGCGGCCTTCGAGGCTTGGCAGGGGCTCCCCCGGGTCCTGCTGTATGACAACCTTAAGAGCGCGGTGCTGGAACGGCGCGGCGAGGCCATCCGTTTCCATCCCACCTTGCTGGAACTGTCCGCCCATTACCGCTTCGAGCCACGCCCGGTCGCGGTGGCCAGGGGTAATGAGAAGGGCCGCGTAGAGCGGGCGATCCGCTATGTTCGAGACAGCTTCTTTGCCGCTCGGCAGTGGCGTGACCTGGACGATCTCAATGCCCAGGCAGATGCCTGGTGCCGGGGGCAGGCGGCGGACCGGCCCTGCCCGGAACAGCGCTCTCTGACAGTACGCCAGGCATTTGCCGAGGAGCAGGCCAAGCTCATTGCGCTCCCCGGAACGCCCTATCCCACGCAGGAGCGGTGCGAGGTCCGTATCGGCAAGACGCCCTATGCCCGCTTTGATCGCAATGACTACAGTGTTCCCCATACCCACGTGCGCTCCACCCTCACCGTGGTGGCGACGCCTGCCCAGGTTCGCCTGGTAGATGGCGCTGAGGTGGTGGCCATCCATACCCGCAGCTATGACAAGGGACAGCAGATTGAAGACCCGGCCCATATTGCCGCGCTGACCGAGGTCAAACGTCAGGCCCGCCACCACCGGGGGCAGGACCGTCTGGCCCAGGCTGCACCGGCAAGCCGGGACTTACTGGTTCGCGCCGCCGAGCGCGGTGATAACCTTGGTTCGATCACCGCCGCACTATTGCGCCTGCTGGGCAGTTACGGGGCGGCAGAACTGGAAGCGGCCATCCAGGAGGCCCTGGAGCGGGATGTGCCGCACCCCAACGCGGTGCGCCTGAGCCTTCAGCGGCGCCGGGAGCAGCGCGACCAACCGCCACCATTGGCTATCCCCCTGCCGGACAAGGCCAAGGTGCGCAACCTGGTGGTACGCCCCCACACCCTGACCGGCTACGACCAACTGGACAAGCAAGCGCCCGTGGAGCAAGCAGCAAGCGATGTCGGGGAGGTGAACCATGACGACAACGGATGAACTCAAAACACGAGCCCAGACTCTGAAACTGTATGGTCTGCTCGCGCACTGGGATGAGATCAGCGACCAGGACTGGGTGGTTCTGCTGATCGAATGGGAGGAAGCCGAGCGACAGGCCCGCAGTTTGCAGCGGCGCCTGAGCAATGCGCGGCTTGGGCAGTTCAAACCCCTGGCGGACTTCGACTGGCAGTGGCCCAAACGCTGCGACCGCGCCGCCCTGGAGGAACTGATGCGGCTGGGCTTCCTCGGTGAAGCTGGCAACGCGGTGCTGGTCGGGCCCAACGGGGTCGGCAAGTCCACCCTGGCCCGCAACATCGCCCACCAGGCGGTGATCAACGGTCACACGGTGTTGTTTACCACCGCGAGCGGGATGCTCAATGAACTGGCAGCCCAGGACGGGGACAGTGCTCTGCGCCGCCGGCTGAAGCGCTACACGCACCCCGAACTCCTTGTCATCGATGAAATCGGGTATTTATCCTACGGCAACCGGCACGCGGATCTGTTGTTCGAGATCGTCAGCCGCCGGTACGAGGAAAAATCCACGGTGGTCACTACCAATCGACCCTTTGCCGAATGGGGTGAGGTGTTCCCGAATGCCTCCTGCGTCGTCTCGCTGATTGACCGGCTGGTGCACAACGCCGAGATCATCAACATCGAGGGGGACTCTTACCGGCTCAAGGAAGCCAGGGAGCGCTCACAGCAACGCCAGCAAAAGCGGGCAAAGAGGAAACCCAGGGCAAAATCCGCCACCAGGAAGGAGGAGTGACCATGCAATCTATAACCCTGCCGGATCACTGGACGGCGCGGGACGCACTGCTGGTTTACGAGTTCCTGACTCAGGTCCAGGAGTGTATCTGGTGTCAGTATGGTGTTGAGCTGACTGAAGCCTACCGGGAGGAATGCGGTGTTGAGCCAGTAGCAGACCAGCAGCAGGACTGGGTTGGTATCCACGGGGAAGCCGACTTCTAAGGAACCGGGCTGGCACGGTGGGGCAGACGCTGCGGCGATGCCTCATTGTGCGAGTTTTTAAGTCCGCCGTTTAGACGCGGTTTTGCTCAGCCGTTAACAATAGCCTGGATGTTGGGACCTCCAGTTGTAGAGAGAAGGTCTTTTCGAACAGCTGAAAGCCTTTTTAGATTGATATAGCGTTTAGGGCTTAAACCGAAGTGGCTCTTGAAATCGCGCTCGAGAGTCTTGCGGCCAATAGCACACTCCCGGCTTATGGAGTCGATCGATAATGGCTCACTCAAATTCGCATTGATATATTCGATTACCTTATTCCTGCGTCGAGAACTTGCCGCATATTGGTATCGGGTAATTGAATTTTGAGCAGACCATGCCTCAAGAAGCTGGCCAGTGATGTCGAAATCGCTGTCAAATCTTTCTCGTGGGGCTCCTGACCTGGCTGAACCCAGTGCTTCAGCAAGTGTTATTCGCAGCGCTTTATGAAATTCGGGCAGTGTCGTTGATACCGATCTACTGCTGAAACCACGAAGGTCTATTCCAGACATTTGCTGCGACTCTATATACTCTTCAACGCGATTCTCGCGAACCGAGATTGTGAACGCCCGGTATCCTCGCTCTGTTATGGCGTCAAGTCCGACATTAGTAGTGAAACTCATGAGATCATTGCTGGTACAGCCCCGGTTTCCGAACACCAATCCATCAACACGATCTAATGCCATGCCGACAGTGATAAAGCCTGCAGGGGCTACTCCCAACTGCCGTAGACGCCCCGCGAAGTATGCTTTTTGAATTATCAGGTCCTGAGACTGTGCAGCTTCAACGGTAAGTCGGGAAGGGGCTTGTTCCAGCGACAGAAATTCCAGGTTCCAGCCTGCAGACGACATCTGCCTATTGAATTCCACAGCGTCTTGTGCGGATACAAATGCGTGAGAAAGCCGGTTTTGGTCAGGTTGCATAGGGCTGGTGTTTCCGGTCTTTACCCACAATATAAGTAGGTCAAATTTTGTCGCAAAACTGATACCGCGATACGAACGCTGCACTATATATTTCAGGCAATACTAAATCCTGCACGGTTAAACATGCAATGCCTGATACCTGGTATGAAAAAAGACCACGCGGGAGACCGCGATTGCCTGACGGCACAGCACGCACTCGTCGAGTGGTCTCACTCTTTACCGAGGCTGAATTTGCAGAGCTGGAAAGATTAGCGGGGGAGTCCCAGTTGACGGTATCGGCTTTGATACATGCGATCACCTCGAAACATCTAGAAAAGGAGCCCTGACATCATGTCGCGAACCAAAATTCTGGCGATTGGAGTTTTACTGCTATCCCTTATGGCGGGCACGGCCAGCGGGCAGTCGGAGGAACTGAAAAAGGCGCAGCAGTTCTTCGCAACAGCAGGAAACCCTGATGGTAAGTGGAAGGAAGGGGAGACAATGACGCCCCATGTATTCCCAGCGTCTCATTTCAAGGCAACCATGCTCTATTACCCTGGCACCGAGGAGTTGCAGGAGGATGAGGTACGCGTGACCTTTATGGGCTCGACCTACTATCCCTCTCAGTCGCAGTCGGGCATGAGCATATTTGTTGAACTGGGCAACGGTGACAATTTTGTTTTCGATCTTGGTATTGGATCGTTACGTAACTACAACACCTTCAGCATCCCGTTCAATACCATC
>JAACFI010000356.1 GCA_009937575.1 Haliea sp. | reverse complement strand
GCAAGGTGAAAAGCCTGTCCGCCGGGGGCAGGGGCGTCGACCTGATGCGCCTGGATCCCGTGCAGATCGGCGGCATCTACCCATCCCATGGGGAAGACCGGGTACTGGTGCGGCTGGATGACGTACCCGAGACCCTGAAGATGGGACTGCTGGCAGTCGAGGACCGTCGCTTCTACGATCACTGGGGCTTCTCCATTGTCGGTATCGCCCGGGCGGCATTCAGCAACCTGCGCTCCGGGCAGGTAGTGGCCGGGGGCAGCACCATCACCCAGCAGCTGGTGAAGAACTACTACCTGACCCCCGAGCGCACCATCGTGCGCAAGCTTACCGAGGTGCTGATGGCGGTGCTGCTGGAGCTGCACTACGACAAGGGCCAGATCCTGGAGAGTTACATCAACGAGGTGTACCTGGGGCAGGAAGGCCCCCGTGCCATTCACGGTTTTGCCCTGGCAGCGCGACACTACTTCGATACCCCGCTGGAACAGTTGGGGCTGCACCAGCAGGCCCTGTTGGTGGGCATGATCAAGGGGCCCTCTCTGTACAATCCCCTGCGTAACCCCGAGCGTGCCCTGGAGCGGCGCAACGTGGTGCTGGACGTGATGGCCGACCAGGGGGTGATCCCGGTGGAAGAGGCCACTGTGGCCCGGGCCATGCCCCTGGACCTGAATAACCAACGCCGGGTGAAGGATTCCTTTCCGGCCTTCCTGGACCTGGTGCGGCGCCAGCTGCGCCGGGAGTACCGCCAGGAAGACCTGGCGACCCTGGGCCTGAATATCTTCACCAGTTTCGACCCCATCCTGCAGCGCCAGGCGGAGCGCAGTACGACCGCCGTTATGGACCAGCTCGATAAAAACGGCGGACTGCAGAGCGCCACCGTGGTCACGCGCTTCGACTCGGGTGAGGTGGCTGCACTGGTGGGAGGGCGCAAGGTGCGCTACGCCGGCTTCAACCGGGCCCTGGACGCGCGCCGCCCGGCGGGCTCCCTGCTAAAACCGGCGGTCTACCTGGCGGCACTGGAACGCCCCGGCCAGTACTCCCTGGCGACGTCGCTTTCCGATACCTCGCTGCACTGGAAGGCGGCCGGGGGCAAGGTGTGGGAACCGCGTAATTTTGATCGACAGCCCCATGGCAAGGTCCTGTTACACCGGGCGCTGGCCAACTCCTACAACCTGGCCACCGCCCGCCTGGGCAAGAACCTGGGCCTGGACTCGGTGGTGGATATGCTCTATCGGCTGGGTATTGAGGGACGGGTGCCGGAGGTACCGGCCCTGACCCTGGGAGCGGGCGAGTACTCGCCCATGGATATGGCCGCGATGTACCAGACCATCGCCGCCGGTGGTTTCCGCATGCCCCTGCGGAGTATTCGCGATATCGTCGATGCCCGGGGTGTGCCACTTAAACGGTACCCCCTGGAATACGATCGCACCGTGGGCCTCAAGGCCGTGCACCTGTTGCACTACGCCCTACGCTCTGTCATGCGCGAGGGTACCGGGCGCGGCGCCTATCGCTACCTCCCGGATGATTTCGAGGTGGCGGGCAAGACCGGCACCACCAACGACGGTCGCGATTCCTGGTTCGCGGGTTTCTCCGGCGACCTGCTGGCGGTGACATGGATCGGGCGCGACGATAACGGCGGCACCGGTCTCACCGGCAGCAGCGGCGCCCTCAGGGTATGGGCACATTTCATGGCGGGAGCCAGTGAGCGCTCCCTGGCCTATCGCATGCCCGACGGCATCACTACTCACTGGATCGATGAGACTAACGGCTATCTCACCGGCAAGGGGTGCGCCAACTCCCGAATGCTGCCTTTCATCGACGGCTCGGAACCGACCCGTCGCACCAACTGCTCGGATCGCAAACCCGGCATCAAGGACTGGTTCCAGTCCCTGTTCGGCGGCGACTGAGGATCAGAACAGGTAGTCTCCGAAGGTTTCGATCAGGCGATCGGTCCAACGTTCCGGCAGGGGGCCGGTCAGTTCCTCGGCCAGCGCGAAGTCGGGCTCGAACAGGGTATCGATCAATGCCTGCACCGCCTCTGGCTCCGAGGTAGTCACGTTGAGTTCCTGGTTGATCTTCAGGCTCAGGCGGTCCAGGTTGGCGCTGCCCACCGAGGCCCAGCCGTCGAAGATCGCCGCCTTGGCGTGGGTGAAGCCCGGATACAGGTAAACTCGCACACCGTGGGCCAGCAGGGTGTTGGCTGCCAGTACGATATTGCGGGTAATCAGGCCGCGGTCGGTTTCAATGGGAATGATCACCCGCACGTCGACGCCGCGCGCCCTGGCGCGTATCAGTTCCCGTAACAGGCTGTCGTCGGTGAAGTAGGCGTTCTCGATGTAGATATAACGGTTGCTGCGTCGAATGGCGTCCCGCTGCAGCTTGTAGATCTCCTGTTGCCCCGGGCGGGTGTAGATCAGGCGCAGCGGATAACCCTCTAGTGCCTGGTTCACCTCGTGGGGATCGCGTGACAGGTAGCGGCTGAAATCGCCGAAGAAACCGGCGCCCGCCCAGGCCTGGTGGAACTCGCGGTTGATCTCGTCCACCACTGGCCCGGTCAACTCCACCATTAGGTCGTGCCAGTCATAGCGGTACTCGCGGCCGATGTTCATCCCCCCCATGAACGCCACGCGCCGGTCGATCACCATCGTTTTCACGTGGTCTCCCGCCAACCAGGTATTTTTCACCGCGCGCACCTTCACCCTGGAACCCTGCTCGAGGTGGGACTGTATCGACATGGGGGCTTTGTGATCCTCAGGCATGCTGGGGGGGTGTTCTCCCGCCGCCATGATCGTGCCCATGCCGTCCAGCAGCACGCGCACGTCGATACCCTCCCGGGAGCGGCGCTTGAGCAGTTCTGCGATAGTCAGGGCCACGTCGTCGTTATCGAAAATATAGGCACGCAGGTCTACGGAGTCCTGCGCCGAGGTCACCTCGTCGACGAAGCGGGTGAAAAAAGCCTCGCCATCGACCAGGAAGGTGAGCTTGCCACGGCTGGCAGTGCGGCCCAGGCGCCGGTCCAGCTCCTCCTCCCAGGCAGTGAGATCCATAGGTGGCTTATCGGACAGCGGAGGCACAGTGCTCGGTGGTGGAATCGGTGGCACCAGCGATTTGCCGGACTGGATGGCGGTATCCGTGACCAGTGCCATCAGCGACTTCAGCGAACTGAAGGGGCGCATGGGAACACTGTAGGTGTGGCTGCCGACGAAATGCCAGACAGACTGTAACAGGTGTGTACCCGGGAGTGCCCCCCGCAGGTTGTCGGGAATTTCATCGTAGCGCATCAGCACAATCAGCCGGGTGTTGAGGTTGACGTAGATGAAGGGGATGGCGCCCTTGTCCAGGTCGCCGGTGTTGAACAGCACCTCTCTGCCATCCAGGCCTCGCGCCTCGAGGAACTCGCGAAGCTGGGGCTGCCACTTTTCGAAGAAAGGCTCCAGGGAGACCCGCCCGACCACCCGGTACCAGGGTGGTTTGTCGATCAGCCGGCGGGCGCGGAAAAGCCCATCCCGGTCGTAGAAGAAAAAGTAGTCGCCCCGGCCGAAACTGACCGCCACCCCGGTATTGCGGGTTGTGGGCAGAAACTCCGCGAAAGCAACATCCCTGAAGGCCGCCCAGTCATCGATACTCATGATGGGGATAGGTGCCAGGTCGCGGGTCAGTTCCACCCAGGCGGAGGGTCGCTCATGCTCCACCAGGGCGAGGTCCGGGAGCTGGAAATCATCGGGTTTCTCCGGCAGCGGGGTGCGTCCTTTCAGGTCGCCGGCGACGTAGTAGGTATCTTCCCCCCTGCGATAGCGCAGCAGGTACTGGTCGTTACCCCGGTAAGCTTCCAGTGCCTGCAGGGTGGGTTCGGCGGGAATGTCCTCGCCGATGGGGCTGCTGATTTCCCCTGTGGTGCAACTGGCCAGCAGCACTACCGCCGCCAGCCAGGTTAAGCGCAGGTGCAAGTTTAAACTCCACGTCGGAAGATGGGGTGTATTGTGGCACTGTTTTGTGTGCAGGAGTTCGGTAAATGTTTGAAAAATTGATCTGTGTCGGTGATTTCCGCTGAATTAATGCTGCTGTCGCTGTTCCCTGGGGTACACTGTCGGCAGCTGCTGTACTGGAGTACCATGTGGTATACCGCTTTTCCCTCACCTTTCCCCTGCTGGTCACACTGTCACTGGCGGGGTGCTCGAGCTATACACCCACCGAACCCGCTCCCGCACCGGTGGAGAAAAAGCCCGATTACACAGAGGTCAAGCCCCGGCAACCCGAACCCTCGACAACGGCCGCCTACCAGCCCCTGCTGGACAAGGCAGAGCAGGCGCGGCAGCGCGGCGATTACGAGCAGGCCCTGGCACTGCTGGAACGGGCCCAGCGCATTGACGCCGACAGCGCCGATGTCTACCTGGCCATGGCCCGCACCCACAGTGCGCGGGGGGATAAGTCCCAGGCCAGGGCGACGGCGGAACGGGGACTGCTTTATTGCAGTGGCCGCTCCCAGTGTGACGCGCTGCGGGC
>JAACFI010000355.1 GCA_009937575.1 Haliea sp. | reverse complement strand
CGGGCAAGGGCATAGAGATCGGCATAGTGGTGCCCGGGACGATTCGCGGAAGGACTGAAACACGCCGCGATGGCGTCGCGCCGAGAGGGACTGGCCACCCGGAGCAAGCCCTCCCGGACTTCCGGGCCGACCTCGAAGGCGCCCCGGCCGATCGCCGGCCCCAGCCAGGACATCAGCTGGTCGGGTTCGGTATCAAGTGCAGTCACCGCGGCCTCCAGCACGCCGGCCAGCAGACCCCGCCAGCCGGCGTGGGCGGCAGCGACGTGCTTCCCGTCCAGGGAACAGAACAGCACCGGCAGACAATCAGCCGTCATCACTGCGCAGGCCACTCCCGGCTCGTCACTCCAGGCGGCATCCGCCTCCGGGTATAGCGGTTTCCCGATACCGCTGGCTTTAATCACCTGCACCCCGTGAACCTGGTTCAGCCACTGGACGGTGGTGCCCTGCGGAAGTCGGCTCGCCAACAGGGCACGGTTCCTTTCCAGGTTTGCGTGTTCATCCCCCACGTGGTGCGCCAGGTTGAAGCTGTCATAGGGCGGCAGGCTGCAACCTCCCACCCGCGTGGTGCACAGGGCGAGGACTCCCGGCGGCGCCGGCCAGTCCGGCTCAATAAAGGGCGCGATCGGATTCACCGGGAGGGTCTTCCCGTTGCAATACTGCCAGCAGGTCCTGCAGATCCTGCGGCAGCGGACACTCAAACTGGCATTGTTCACCAGTTTCGGGGTGTATCAATCCCAGCGCCCTGGCGTGCAGTGCCTGTCGCGGAAATCCCCGCAGGGCCGCAATCAGTTCATCCGAGGCGCCCTTGGGCAAGCGCGGTCGGCCCCCATACACCGGATCTCCCACCAGGGGATAGTGGCGATGGGCCATATGAACCCGGATCTGGTGGGTGCGGCCGGTTTCCAGGGTGACGGCAATCTGGGTGTGGTGCCCGAAACGGCGGGTGATGCGGTAATGGGTGATTGCCGGCTTGCCGCCCACCGCCAATACCGCCATTTTCTTGCGCTGTTTGGGATGGCGCCCGATGGGGGCATCGATGGTGCCGCCGCCGGTCATGACGCCGATACACACCGCGCAGTACTCCCGTTTCACGCTGCGCGCCTGTAACTGGGACACCAGGTCATTGTGCGCCGCCAGGGTCCTGGCCACCACCATGATGCCGGAAGTCTCCATATCCAGCCGGTGAACGATGCCGCCACGGGGAACCTGGGCCAGCTCCGGAGCGTGGGCCAGCAGGGCGTTTACCAGTGTGCCGTCCGCGTGCCCGGCCGCCGGGTGCACCACCAGGCCCGCGGGTTTGTCGAGTACCAGGATGCTGTTGTCCTCGTAAACGATCTCCAGGTCGATGTCCTGGGCGCTCCAGCTGGTTTCCCGTTCCAGTTCCGCATCCACCCGCAGCAGTGCACCGGCATGCACCTTGTCCCTTGGCCGGCACTGCCGGCCATCCAGGCGCAATTGGCCTTTTTTTATCCAGCTCTGCAGGCGGGAGCGGGAGTACTCCGGGAACAGGCGGGCCGCCACCTGGTCCAGGCGGTCCCCATGCAAGTCTTCCGGCACCGCGGCCTCGAGCTCGACCCTGTCTGTCATTGGATTTCCTGTTTATGCGCCGCGCCGTGTGTGGTTAAATACCGCCCCAGACACAGACGCGCCCGATGCATGTTAGCACGGCGGTGCAGACCCCTGTTGGTGAGTAGATTGAAGTACATCCTTATACTGATATTCAGCGCGGCCCTGGTAGGCTGTGCCGGTAACGACGAAGAACCCGATATCGCGGCCGACGCCGGCGAGCAGCAGATGTACGAGGAGGCCCAGCGCTACCTGCGCGGTGAGAATTACGACCTGGCGGTACGCAGCCTGCAGCTGCTGGAGTCGCGCTACCCCTTCGGCAAGTATGCCGAGCAGGCCCAGCTGGAACTGATTTACGCCCATTACAATGCCTATGAGCACGAGGCCGCCGTGGAGGCCGCCGATCGCTTCATTCGCCTGCACCCACAGCATCCCAATGTGGATTACGCCTATTATATGAAGGGCCTGGCCGCCTATACCGCCAACGAGGATATCTTCCAGCGCTTCGTGCCCACCGACCACACCAAGCGCGACACCAGCCACGCCAAGGAGGCGTTCGCCGAGTTCTCACAGCTGCTGGCCCGCTACCCGGACAGCCCCTACGCCGCCGATGCCAAGGCGCGGATGGTGTCCCTGCGCAACCTGCTGGCACGCCACGAGATCAACGTGGCCAACTACTACTTCCGGCGCGGCGCCTACCTGGCCGCAGCCAACCGCGGTCGCTATGTTGTCGAGAACTTCCAGCGCACACCGGCGGTTGCAGACGGCCTGGCGGTAATGGCCCAGGGTTATATCCTGCTCGGCATGGACGACCTGGCCAGGGATTCCATCGACACCCTGGCGATGAACTACCCGGAGCATCCCTCGCTGAACGAGAACGGGGAGTTCGTCAGCGTATACACCCTCGACGGGCTGCAGCGCTCCTGGATCAACCGGGCCAGTTTCGGGTTGTTTGATCCACCTCAGCCCCCGCAGTTCGATAATCGCCCGAAGTTGTAATTCCTTCCATATGGTGCGCAGTACCCGATAAAGCGGGGCAGGCCCTGCGCACCCTACGGGATCCAGGTAGGGTGCGCACTGCGCACCATTCCCCAAAATTAGATCCTAATCTCCTATTTTCCACCCGGAGGTAATCGGATAACGCCGATCGCGGCCGAAACCACGGCGGGTGATGCGCACGCCGATGGGTGCCTGGCGCCGTTTGTATTCGTTCAGGTCCACCAGGCGAATGACACGATTCACCTGGTCCCGATCCATGCCGGTGGCGATGATCGCCTCCGCGCTGTAGTCCTGCTCCACGTACAACTCAAGGATACGATCCAGGATGTCATAGGGGGGCAGGCTGTCCTCGTCCTTCTGGTCCGGCGCCAACTCCGCAGACGGCGGCCGGTCGATCACCCGCTGGGGTATGCAGGGTCCCAGGGTGTTGCGGTAGCGGCACAGGTCGAATACCAGGGTCTTGGGTACATCCTTGAGCACGTCGAACCCCCCCGCCATATCGCCATAAAGGGTGGAATAACCCACCGCCATTTCGCTCTTGTTGCCGGTGGTGAGCACCAGGTAGCCCTTCTTGTTGGATATCGACATCAGCAACACACCGCGACAGCGGGCCTGCAGGTTCTCCTCGGTGGTATCCACCTGCGTGCCGGCGAACTCCTCCGCCAGGCTGTCCATGAAAGCCTCGTAAATCGCTTCGATGGAGATCACCTTGTGGTTCACGCCCAGGGTATCGGACTGTTCAGCCGCATCCTCCACACTCATCTGTGAGGTGTAGCGGAACGGCATCATTACCGCCTCCACCCGTTCCGGGCCCAGGGCCTCAACGGCCACCGCCAGGGTGAGCGCAGAATCAATACCGCCGGACAGGCCCAGCACTACCCCGCGGAAACGATTCTTGTTGACGTAATCCCGCACCCCCAGCACCAGCGCCAGCCAGGTCGCTTCCAGTTCATCCAGCGGCGGGTACACCTGCGTCCCGGTGAGGGACGCCGGCCGTTGATCGAAATCCAGCTCCAGCCAGTATTCCCCCTCGTCAAAATTGGGGGCCGCAGCGGCCACCTCACCCCCGGCGGTCACCGCAAACGAGCCCCCGTCAAACACCAGTTCGTCCTGCCCACCCACCTGGTTGACATAGACAATCGGAAACCCGCCCTGCTGCGCGCGCCTGGAAACCAGCTGCCAGCGCTCGTCCCGCTTGCCCCGGTGATAGGGGGAGGAGTTGATATTCAGCAGCAGCTCCGCGCCTGCTGCCGCAACGTGCTGGGTGGGCTCCTCCTCCCAGATGTCCTCACAGATGCTGAGCCCGACCCGCACACCGGCGATATCCACCACCACAGGCTCCGTACCCGGGTTGAAATAGCGCTTTTCGTCGAACACCTGGTAATTGGGCAGGCACTGCTTGCGATACTCGGCGACGATTTTTCCGCGGTGCAGTACCCCGGCCACGTTGAACAGTTCACCGCCCTCCCGTCGCGGGTAACCGACAATCGCGTAGGCGGCTCCGGTCATGGCAGCGCAGATTTTTTCCAGAGCCTGGTTGACCCGGACTTCGATACTGGGACGGAGCAACAGGTCCTCCGGCGGATAGCCGCTCAGGGTCAGTTCCGGGAATACCACCACTGGCTGTTCCCGCTCCTGCTCCGCGCGCTGAATCACCTCCAGGACCTTCGCGGTATTGCCGTCGAAATCCCCGACAAAGGTATTCATCTGGGCCATCAGTATATTCAGGGTGCTCATGACTGCTTCCGGGTGCATCGGTATCAGGGGCGTTATTGTCCGGAAAAGTGCTGTCCATGGCCAGCCCCACAGGCACCACGCGCCGGACGGTGCGGGGAACCATTTAGCCGGCAATGCCTGTTACACTGTGCGCCATAACAGATCGTTGCGAGTGAAAGGCACAGTTCAGGTGAATCGCCCCGCCATATTGACCCAGCCGA
>JAACFI010000354.1 GCA_009937575.1 Haliea sp. | reverse complement strand
GATGGTAGATAAAGTGGTGGGGGGATGCAATGTTGGGGGTGGGGAATTTGGGGCGACTATCTACAGCTTTAGTCCGGTCATCAAATGCAGCCAAAATTGCGGATATTGTCAATTCTGCGGGAACATTTTTGCGAGGCCCCTGCCTGCTCCAGGGTGGCGCCCTGTGCAGCGTTTCCCCACGGGTCATCTACCGCAGATTCAGTCAAATTGCCCGCCGGCGTTTATTCATGGGCCGACTTTATCGGTTACAGGCGGGTGACTTGGCAGTAAATGTTAGGTTGTATGTGCACCCATTACAGTGAGGCTCCCCGGATTATCGCCAAAGCTTCGTCCTTGTGCCTATTAAAGTAGTAGGGTTTAGCGCCCAGATAAATCATCATGTACAGATTGTCGACATGGATGAATGCACCAGCTACTCCGCCGTAATCAGGGCCATCGTTCACCGCCATCTCCACGTCAAACAGAAAGCCGCGATTACCACCGAAACGGTGAGGTCGCAGCTTACTGGTTTCGACAACAACCTCTCCCTCACCAAACAGCTTCATTATCGACGACTCTGTCAGTTCCTCGATATCCTTTGCCGCCATATCAGCCCTGAATACCGGCAAGGCCTGAGACTTGGATGTCGATTTGAAAATAGGCTCGCCATCAGGCACCGCGGGAATAATGAGAATGCGATCCAGTAATTGGCCATCCTGGGTCCACGTGACGCTCTCCCTACGCGACATGGGGCTAAGTTGACTTGGTGCCAGATTCCAGGCCTGGTTGGTATGCAGCTTGAGCCCAGAGTAGTCAACCGTACCGGGCTTCACCAGGCTGTAGGAAGGGGCACAGCTTACGATAAAGACCGACAGGAACAGTATGAGGGTCTTTCTACTCAGCTTGATCATAAGTCCTCCAGATAAAATTCTATCATTGCCCGCTCGTCGGACTCAGGTTCCAATAACAGGTAAGTTTCGAAACTAGCGCGCGCAGCAGCAGCATCACCCAACTTCATATACATGTAGCCCAGTTGGAGGTAGGCCTCCGCCACTGGGGGATTTGCTTTTCCGGCCAGCAAATAGGATTTCAGCGCTTTTTCCCGGTCACCCTCGCCATCGCGTTGACGATACATTTCACCGTAATAAAATTCGATCAGCGAGTCATCCACCCCAAGTTTACGATGCCGTTCCAGCATGTCCTCAGTACGCCCATAGCGGTTAGTATCTATCTGGTCCTCCATCAGGAAACCGTAATGCTGGCTGAGGACCTTCACATGGCGCTCGCGCCCTTCCGGGTCCTCTGATACATCAGGGTAGTGTGCGGCTACATATTCACGCAAATCCTCGACGCGCTCATCGGAACTGGGGTGAGTCTTGGAAAATATACCCGGCTCTTCCCGTTTGGCGACTGCCCGCTTCTCCTCGGCCACGATGGTATCCCATACCCGGGCGGCGGCCCGTGGATCATAACCACCCTCCACCATGAATCGGGTCCCTAACAAATCCGCCTCGGACTCATCCGCACGGCTGAAGGACATTACGCTGGCTATCGCGGTCATCTGACCCGCTGGAAGATTCACACCGGTGAGGATCAACAGGCTCATATCGAAAATACTGCCAGTGGTCATGGCCGCTGTGGCGCGGCGAATTTGCTCAAGTGAGTGCAACTGGGTGTAGTGAGCTAATTCATGTCCAAGCACAGCGGCTAGCTCGTCCTCACTGGAGACACGCATCAGCAGCCCCGTCCACACCTGCACGATGCCATTTGCTGTCATCGAGGCGTTAAAATGAGGATTGCGGATCAGGTAAAGACGCAGGTCTTGGCAGTATTCACCGGAAACCCTGCATAGCACTTTCTGCACATATGCGTTCAGACCGGGGTCACGTACCCGAAGCGCCGAACGCCGGATAGCACGTTCATAATCCTCCAATTCCGTCCACAAACCCACCTCGTCACTGGCCGCCGAGGGTACATAACCCGGCGCGATTGAGGGGTACAGCTCCTGCGGTGCGGCCCGGGATAACGCCGCACCCAGCAACAATACCATGCCGAGGCAGGCTAGCTTCATGGGTCAGCTCTCAGGTAAATCTTTGAACAACTGTCGTACCACGGCGTGGGCACCGTCGGAATCACGCAGTTCTCCCGAACCGGCGCTGACCACATTGAACCAGACGATGTCTCCGGTATTTAGGTCGACCAGGGCGGCAAAGCCACTTTCACTACCAGTAGCCATGCCGACACCAGCGACCGCGGCCAGCACCGCAAACGCGACACGCCCACCTGACGCCTGGTAATCCCGGTAGTAACTAAACAGAGCGTAGTCGGCTTCATATTTCTCCCCAATCTCTCGCACGCCACTTCCCAGGGACCAGTCGAAGGAACCCTGCTTGGTGGGCAGCTTTAAGGCCCCGTAGTAATGGCTGAGAATGGTGACGCCAACTGCGGAATACAGCTTCTGGTATGCTATCTCCGTCTCCCCGAGATTGATGTCATCAGGGATCATAACGAGGTCGGTATCACGCCCCCTCGCGAATTTCACCAGAGCATCTTCGAAATTACGCCGGGCCGCGTTGGTCCAATCCCCATGGGGCTGGCTTACTCCTCCGGCGGTAAGCAGGTAGTACTTCACGTCCGGTGTCATCACCAAAAGTTTCGGGTTATTTTCATCAACTGCATCCAAGCGGTCGATCTGCTTTACCGTACGCGACGGGGTGGCACAGCCGGCCAGCAACGTGATCAGAATCAGGCATATCAGTGTTCGCTGGTTTGCTCTCGATCTGAGGCTCATTACAATGTCCCCCCTTAAAATAACGAACTAATTTGTTCTCCCGAAGGCTGCCATAGTCACATGGAATACATGGCTTTACTTTGATCAGGGTCAAGCGCAGCAGGGATCACTCCGGCCCCAAAGAAGAGAGCACAACAACTCGACGAACCCGTCGCCGGTCGTCTAACCCATCCCTCCATAGGGAAATCCCTGCACTACCGGCACCTATCGCTCCGGGGATTACTGCAAACCCCTCAAGGCCTCTGCCGACCAGGTAATCATCCAGAAGAGCGGCAGTGACTGCCCCACCGGATTCTACCCCAGTGGTGATTACTGCAAACGGATCACTTCTTCAGACAGGGAAGCCATCCCCGGGGAGAAGGGGGCGAAATGTTGTCCCTCCTGAAAATATGATCGAGCCGTTTCCTCCGGTCATTGTTGCTCCCGACATTAAGCAGCAACCCTCTCATAACGATGATGCAATCCGCCAATTCTGGGAAACGCGACAACACGACCCATCTCTAGTGGCTCAACCGGCCGTGGTTCTGGCGTATCTTTTTGGAGCGACAAGTGAGTCCTGCAAGTATGGTAATAGCTAAAGTATTCGCGAAGGATTCTGCGCAGATGCCGCTCATTCAGAATGATCACATGATCCAGACATTCACGGCGGATGGTACCGATTACTCGCTCGGCATAAGGATTTTGCCAGGGTGATCGGGGTGCCGAGACAACTTCCTCAATCCCCAGGCTCTTGATCCGCTGACGAACCTTTTCGCCATAAACTGCGTCGCGATCTCGCTGTAGATAGCGTGGCGCTGTATCAAACGGAAAAGCCTCCACCAGTTGTTGCGCGGTCCACTGAGCTGTTGGATGTTCCGTGGCGTTGAAGTGCACCACGCGCCGACGGTCATGGCTTAGCACGATAAACACGTAGAGAACTCGAAAACGGGCCGTTGGAACCGTAAAGCAATCCATCGCCGCCAGGGATTCTTCATGATTGCTTAGGAAAGCTCTCCAGGTTTGTGATGGTGGCTTCTTTGACCGGATCATGTATTTCGAGACTGTTGCCTGGGATACTTCAATACCCAGTTTTAGAAGTTCTCCGTGGATTCGGGGCGCGCCCCAGCCGATATTGGATGCCTGCATTTCACGGATCAACTTGCGCAAGCCTGTATCTACTGCGGGTCGACCCGGCTTTGGGCCTCGACTCTTCCAGCGCCAATACAGGCGAAACTATTACACGTAAGCATTGAAAACACTACCATTGTCCTTTTTTCCATCGCTTGGCAGTGAGTTTTTCTAGCCGCCTTCTATAGCGCGTTTGATTAAAGGCTTCCTGGCCGTTTTGCATTAAGTCGTAAATATCCTCTGAAAGTACCGCACCAACTGCATGGATAGCCTCATGCCTGCTTAGCCCTTGTCGCGATAATCTTGCAATTGCATTCCCGACAGGCTGTACACCAAGTGCTATCTGATTTTCTACGACAACATGAATGAGCGAGTGCAGGGTTTTGCCATCTTCAGGAAGTGCTTCTTCAACCTCATCATGGAAAAAAAGAACCATGTCAATGCGCTCAGATTCTGGGATCGCAAGCCACTCAGCGGGATTGGGCACATAGCGCGGGTTATAGTCCTCCATTACGACTCACCATATTGGGTAACTGTTTATTTTCACTATAGCACTGCTTTTCAGGCCGATGTTAAACCTAACTGATGATATCGGGTGGGAATCGGCGTACTCTGCCACTTGGGGTTACGCAACTGGTACGGG
>JAACFI010000067.1 GCA_009937575.1 Haliea sp. | reverse complement strand
CCCGCCACCGTACCCAGATGGGAAAGATCCAGAAACTGGTACTGTGCCAGGTACCCGTCCCACAGGAGCGGCAGATACGACGACAGGTAGAAATACAGCACGAATGAACCCAGGGCACGGGACAGCCAGCCCCTGACCTGCGGCAGTCGACGGGCGGGGGTCAGAGCCTCCCACAGGATCATGGCACCGTAGAGGCCCAGGACTCCCAGTGAAACCGGGTCTAACAGGATATCGATTGGTGTGGGCATGATAAATTCCTCCTTGTGATTTCAAGCGGCTCGCGGCCTGTGTGATACCGGGATACCGTGAGAAAAAGTCTAGTGAGGGAGGCTTCCGGAAACTAGTGGACCGTTGGTATGAAAATAAGGTCACATAAAAAATCTAATAAAAACAAGGAGATAAAGCGGTTGATGCATATTTTGGCCAGCGTATCACCGTTTTCGTGAAATTAACTGTACCGGTGGTATAGTTAATTCCGCCTGAATTGACCGATTTCTGGAGGCCGGAAGTGACAACACGCGCCAACAGCAGCCGTGAACGCATCCTCAGTACCGCCGAGGCCATGATCCTCGAGCGTGGATTTGCGGGCACCACGATCGATGACATCATCGACAAGGCGGCCATCACCAAGGGCGGGTTTTTCTACCATTTCGATGGCAAGAGGCAACTGGCCCGCGCGCTGGTCGAACGTTACACGGAGATGGACTCGCGGGCTTTTCAGGAATTCAATGAGCGTGCCAACAGTCTCAGTGAGGATCCCCTGCAGAGGACCCTGATCTTTCTCAACCTGTTCGCCGAGATGGTCGCAGGAATGACCCAGCTCCATCCCGGCTGTCTGGTCGCTGCCTTCACCTACGAAACCCAACAAATCGATGACGAGATCCGTGGCATGATGGAACAGACCATGCTCGAGTGGCGGGAGATGATCGTCGAGCGCCTGCACCAGATCATGGAAATTTATACGCCGAGGATGGAGGTCGACGTGAACGCGCTGGCCGATATGTTCAGTTCCACCCTGGAGGGCGGGATCATCCTCTCCCGGGTCTACGGCGACAACCAGGCCCTGATCGAGCAGGTGCACGCCTACCGCAGCCATTTGCGGTTGCTATTCGACGATATACATTGAATTGGAGGTGAATGGTGCGCAATGCGCACCCTACGCTTGATCTTTCTCCGATCCACCGTAGGGTGCGCACCGCGCACCATTCACCCGACCCTCAAACTGGCCACTGTTTCTACTGCGGTCTGTCCGCCACCAGGTTCTCCACTACTGACGGATCCGCCAGGGTGCTGGTATCACCCAGGCTGTCCAACTCGTTCTCGGCGATCTTGCGCAGGATGCGGCGCATGATCTTACCCGAGCGGGTCTTGGGCAGGCCGGGGGCCCACTGGATGACGTCCGGTTTGGCGATGGGGCCGATTTCCTGCACGCACAGCTGAATCAATTCCTGCCGGAGTTCCTCTGTCGGCTCCACCCCCTGCATCGGGGTGACGTAGGCGTAAATGCCCTGGCCCTTGATATCGTGGGGGAAGCCCACCACGGCGGCCTCGGCGATGTCGTCGTGCAGCACCAGGGCGCTCTCTACCTCGGCGGTCCCCATGCGGTGGCCGGAGACGTTGAGCACGTCGTCCACCCGTCCGGTGATCCAGTAGTAGCCGTCCTCGTCGCGGCTGGCGCCGTCGCCGGTGAAGTAGTAGCCCGGGTAGTTGCTGAAGTAGGTATCCACCATGCGCTGGTGATCGCCATAGACGCTGCGGATCTGGCTGGGCCAGGAGGATTTCACCACCAGGTAGCCGGCACCGGGGCCTTCGATCTCGGAGCCGTCCTCGTTCAGCAGGGCCAGTTCCACCCCGAAGAAGGGGAAGGTGGCGGAGCCGGGCTTGAGGTCGGTAGCGCCGGGCAGCGGGGTGATCATGTGGGCCCCGGTCTCGGTCTGCCACCAGGTGTCAATGACCGGGCAGCGGGAATCGCCCACCACCTCGTAGTACCAGGTCCAGGCCTCCGGGTTGATCGGCTCGCCCACCGTGCCCAGCAGTCGCAGGCTGGTGCGTGAACTGCGGGTGACGGGCTCGTCGCCCACGGCCTGCAGCGCGCGAATGGCGGTGGGGGCGGTGTAGAAGGTATTCACCTGGTGCTTGTCCACCACTTCCCAGCAGCGGCCGGCATCCGGGTAGGTGGGTACCCCCTCGAACATCAGTGAAATGGCGCCGTTGGCCAGCGGGCCGTAGACGATATAGGTGTGGCCGGTGACCCAGCCAACATCCGCGGTACACCAGTAAATTTCGCCCTCGCGGTAGTCGAACACGTACTTGAAGGTCATGCTGGCCTGCAGCAGGTAACCGCCGGTGGTGTGCAGCACGCCCTTGGGCTTGCCGGTGGAACCGGAGGTGTAGAGGATGAACAGCGGGTCCTCCGCGTCCATGGACTCCGGTTCGCATTCGTTGTCGGCGCTGTCCACCAGGTCGTGGTACCAGACATCGCGGCCATCCTGCCAATCGACGTCGTTTCCGGTGCGCTCTACCACCAGGCAGGTGTGGACATTGGGACAGGAGGCGAGGGCCTTGTCGGCGTTGACTTTCAACGGCACGGCCTTGCCCCCGCGTACGCCCTCGTCGGCGGTGATCAGCGTCTGGCAGTCGGAATCCAGGATGCGGTCCTTGAGGGCCTCGGGGGAAAACCCGCCGAATACGATGGAGTGGATGGCCCCGATACGGGTACAGGCCAGCATGGCGTAGGCGGCCTCAGGGATCATCGGCATGTAGATGCACACCCGGTCGCCTTTCTTCACACCGCGGGACTTGAGCGCGTTGGCGAGCTTGCACACGTGTTCCTTCAGTTCGCCGTAGGTAATGTGCTTGCTGTCTGCGGGGTCGTCTCCCTCCCAGATCAGGGCCGTCTGGTCGGCGCGCTCCGGCAGGTGCCGGTCTATGCAGTTGTAGCTGACATTGAGTTTGCCGCCGCTGAACCAGGCCGCTTCGCCCTTGACGAAGTCATAACTGACCACCTCGTTCCAGGGCTGGTCCCAGGACAGGAACTCGTTGGCCATTTCGCTCCAGAAACCCTCCGGGTCCTCTATCGAGCGTTTGTACATGGCCTGGTACTGCTCCGCGTTGATGTGGGCATCCTTGAAATTGGCGGGAACCGGGCGGGTTGGAAACTCGGACATGGTAGTCACTCCCATTCGTGTTTGGTGAACACAGGATAATAATGGTAGTGGCTCCAAGTGCAAGCCGACCAAGGTCGAAAGAGGGGTTACCCGTCGGCGAGCATGCCCCAGTCGGATACCGGATTCAGCGCCAGCCTGACATTGTCGATCAGCCGGGTGGCCCCGAGTCGGGCGGCGGCGAGAATAGCGATTTCCTCGGTGTTCTCGGTGACGGCGCGCAGGGTGCGGGCGTCGCGAATGGCGAAATAATCCGGTTCGAATCCGGCCTGCAGCAGCTGCATGCGGGCGTGGGATTCCAGTTGCAGGAAATTGTCGAAGCCGCAGGCAATTGCCTCGCGGCAGCTGTTGAGGGTCTGGTGAAGCACCGGCGCCACCTGGCGCTGGGCCCTGGTCAGGTAGCCATTGCGGGAACTCATGGCCAGGCCATCCTCGTCCCGGTGGGTAGTCACGCCAACGATCTCGATGGGCATGCACAGGTCCTGGACCATCTTGCGTACGATGGATAACTGCTGGAAGTCCTTCTCACCAAAGATCGCCATGTCCGGCTGGACGATATTGAACAGCTTGCTGACCACAGTGGTGACACCGTCGAAATGCCCCGGCCGGCTGCCGCCGCACAGGGTATCCCCGAGGTCTGGCACATGTACCTGGGTCTGGGCCGCCATACCCTCCGGATAGATATCCTCCACCCCGGGCGCGTAGAGTACCTGCACCCCCTCGCTGAACAGCTTTTCCTTATCCGCCGCCATGGTGCGGGGATAGGCGTCGAGATCCTCGCTGGGGCCGAATTGTAGGGGGTTGACGAAAATACTGACTATCACGACGTCGCAAAGTGCCCGGCCCTTGCGAACCAGGTCCAGGTGACCCTCGTGCAGGTTGCCCATGGTGGGAACGAAGGCGATGCTCTGACCGGATTGGCGAAAGCCCTGGATTGCGGATTGTAACTGTGCCTTGCCGTTATAAGTTCGCATATCTACCTGATCCCTTGCGGTCGGAATGGTGACGCTAAACCAATCAAAAAGCACAAGCCAAAACCCTAGCCGGTATGTACTTTGAGCGGGTTGGGCAGTATGCCCCAACAACTGGCCCCGGGCAACGGAATTTTATGAAAAATTCACATAATGTGTTACCGAAAGAAGCAGTTTTGCGTTAGGTCATGTGTTCGGGCGACACATTTTGTTAGTGAGTGCTCACAAAAAATAGGGGACAGACCCCTTTTCAAAAAATAGGGGACAGACCCCTTTTTAGGATAAAAAGGGGTCTGTCCCCTATTTCACCCTATTTCAGGTATAACTGTGCTCCTCCCGCGGGTACTCGCCGGCCTTCACCGCCTCGACGAAGGCCTTGAGGCCGCCCTGGATGGTGTTCTGGCCCTCCATGAAGTTGTGCACGAAGCGCGCCGTGTGTTCCGACAGGCCCAGCAGATCGTGCATCACCAGTACCTGGGCGTCGGTGCCCGGCCCGGCGCCGATCCCGATGACGGGAATGTCCAGTTTGCGGCTGATATCCGCCGCCAGGTGCGAGGGGATACACTCCAGTACCAGCAGGCTGGCCCCCGCGTCCTGGATTTCCACCGCGTCCGCCAGGATGGATTTCGCTTCCTTGGGGGTGCGCCCCTGCACCTTGAAGCCGCCGAAGGTATTTACCGATTGCGGGGTCAGGCCCAGGTGCGCACAGACCGGGATACCGCGTTCCACCAGCATGCTGATGGTGTCGCTGAGCCAGGTACCGCCTTCCATCTTGACCATCTGGGCGCCCGCCTGCATCAACGCGGTGGCGTTTGCCATGGTCTGTTCAGGGGTGGTGTAACTCATGAAGGGCATGTCGGCGATCACCAGAGCGTCTGTCGCCGCCCGGCATACACACTCCGTGTGGTAACGCATGTGCTCGACGGTCACGGGAATGGTGCTGTCGTGTCCCTGCAGTACCATGCCCAGGGAATCGCCTACCAGGATAGTCTCTGCACCTGCCTCGGCAATCACCCGGGCAAAGGTTGCATCGTAGGCGGTGATGCAGACAAATTTTTCCCCTTCGGCCTTCTTCTTGCCCAGGGTGCTGATGGTGACCTTGCCCATGTCGCTATCCGAAAAACGTGGGGTTGAAATAGTGGCGGCCGCTGCGTATATCCAGCAGGTAGTCCACCAGGTGCGTGTAGTCCGTCTCCCCGTTCACCAGGTCGATTTCGCTGGCGTTGACGATGAGCAGTGGAGCGCCATCGTAATATAGAAAGAACTCACTGTACACTTCGTTCAGGCGCTCGAGGTAGTCGCGATCGATGTGCTGTTCACAGGGAATTCCGCGGTTGTCGATGCGCGACAGCAGTACGTCGGTGGAGGCCTGCAGGTAGATCACCAGGTCCGGTGCAGGGGCGTCGATGGTGAGTTGCTGGTAGACCTTTTCATACAGCTGGAATTCATCCCTTTCCAGGTTGATGCGCGCGAACAGCGGGTCTTTCTCCACCAGGAAATCGGCGACCCGCACCGGCTCGAAGATGTCCGCCTGGCGCATGTCCTGTATCTTCTGCGCCCGCTGGAACAGGAAGAATAACTGGGTGGCCAGGGCCGCCTGCTGGCGGTTGCGGTAGAACTTTTCCAGGAAAGGGTTTTCCTCAGGGTCTTCCAGCAAGGTGTCGTAGTTGAAGCTGGCGGCCAGTCTCTTGGCCAGGGTGGTTTTCCCTACCCCTATGGGTCCCTCGATGGCGATGAAGGCGGGTGGTGTGCGCCCCTTGAGATCGATGTTGATGGCCTTGCTGTCGGGCATCCGGGCCTGCTTCCCCCTTCACTCCGGTCCGTTGTGGTGCAGCTGCAGTCCCGTTCGGCTCAGGTCCCCGAGCGGGCAGTCGCGTACTAATGTATCAAGTTCCGTTCCGTCCGGCAGCACAAAATTGGGTTCACACAGTTCCGCGAGGGGATACAGCACGAAGTTGCGCTCTGCCATGGCCGGGTGGGGGATGGTCAGGTTCGGGCTCTTCCGTTGCAGGTCACCGTATAGCAGTATGTCCAGGTCCAGGGTGCGTGCCCCCCAGCGCACGCCGCGGGTGCGGCCCTGGTCGAGCTCCTGTTGTTGCAGGCGTTCGAGCAGCGCCTCCGGCACCAGCCGGGTTTCCAGCAGGGCTACCGCGTTGAGGTAGTCGGGTTGCTTGCCTGGTCCCACGGCTTTACTGCGATAGACACCGGAAACCCGCACCAGGTGGGAATCGGGAAATACCGCCAGGGCCGCCACCGCCCGGCGCAACTGGCCGGCCGGATGCTGCAGATTGCTGCCCAGCGCTATATAGCTGGCGGTCATTTGTTGCGATTGGCGCGCCGGGTGCGGCTTCTGCGATTGCCCTGTTTGCCCTTGCCTGCAGCTGCCTGCTCCAGGCGTTGTTCCAGGGGCAGGGCCTGGAACTCTGTCCACCAGGTTCCAAGTCCCCCGGTTTCCTCACCGGCCTGCTCCCTCAGCAGCAGGAAATCATAAGCGGCCCGGAAGCGCCGGTGATCCACCAGCTCTGCCGCCCGCCGGCCCTGGCGGCGCTGCAGGCGCAGCTGGAACTCCCAGATTTCGCGCATGGGTTGGCTGAAGCGGCGGGGAATGGAGATATGCCGTGCGGCTTCGGCGATGGTGGTCTGGGCTGCACTGTGCATGGCGACCATCGGCGGATCGCCGCGGTTCTGCAGGTGCTGTGACTGCCTGGTGGCGACCGGCCATAACAGGGCGGCCAGGATAAAGGCGGGTGTGACCGGCTTGTCCTGGGCAATGCGTTGGTCGGTATTGGCCATGGCGGCACGCACCAGTGCCAGGGCATGCTCGTCACGGTGCAGGCACTCGTTGCTCTCGGGGAACAGGTACTGCAGCAGGTCGTGGCGCAGCAGCTGTTCCAGGGTGGCCGCGGCGTGGCCCGCAAGGAACAGTTTGAGAAATTCATCGAACAGCCGGGCCGCGGGAATCTCCCCCAACAGGCGGGCGCAGCCGGGTATGGCTTTGGCGGTTACGGGGTCGATCTTGAAATCCAGTTTGGCGGCAAATCGCAGTACCCGCAGCATGCGCACAGGGTCCTCGCGAAACCTTACCGCCGGCTCGCCGATGACACAGATGCTGCGGCGCTCGAGGTCCTGAAGGCCATGCACGTGGTCGAACAGCTCGAATTTGCCGGCGTCGTAGTACAGGGCATTGACCGTCAGGTCCCTGCGCACGGCATCTTCTTCCAGGGTGCCGTAAACGTTGTCCCGCAGCAGCAGGCCGCTGGACGACTGGCGTGAGTGGTTGCCGCTTTTCTCGGCGCTCTCCTGATCGCCACTTTCATGGTGGCCGCGGAAGGTGGTCACCTCGATGATCTCGCGACCGAAGCGCACGTGCACGATGCGGAAGCGTCGGCCGATGATTCTCGAGTTGCGGAACAGCCCGTGCACCGCCTCCGGGGTGGCATCGGTGGCCACGTCGAAGTCCTTGGGGTGCCCTCCCAGCAGCAGGTCGCGCACGGCGCCGCCCACCAGGTAGGCCTGGTAGCCCTTGTTGCGCAGGCGCGACATGACTTTCAGGGCGCTGTCACTGATATTCTTGCGGGAGATGCAGTGTTGATCCCTGGGGATGACTTTCAAGCGGTTTCGGGCCTGTGGCGATGTTTGAACAGCGGCGAAGTCTAGCACAGAAGTGACAATACCGTCCCTGCTGCAAGAGGGACGCGGTTTTTCGGGAGCCAAAATGAATGACGGGGAAAACAGAGTTTTCCCCATCCAGGTCTCACGTCAGGAGTTATTGTTATTTCTGGGTGCTGTTATATTTATTGGCACATATAAAAACATTTTTTATATGTATGCCCAAACTGTTAAAAGCGTAAATAATTTACGTTTTCGGGCACAGTGTTCGCCAGACGCAAACTGGCGGGTTCCCTACCCAAAAAAACTGGAAATTGAGGGGAAGTAAACTTCCCCATCCAGGTCCATAGTGAAAATGTTATTTTTATTGCGGTAGCTGTTATGTTTATTTTTTGTACCACGAGTTAAATTGCATCGCGCGTGCCAACATTGAAAAATAGTTATAAAAACAACGAGTTAATATATATCAGTGTAAATTCACAACTTCTCTGGGCTGGTAAGTGTTACCGATCTACTCCGCTGTCCGTAACCGCGCAGGAGTGAGGTAACGCCTATTTTGCCGCCGCGGCGCTGCGTTTGCGCCTCGCCCCGGTGCCCCCCCTGGTACGCGGAATGCCGAAACGCTGGCGGCGCTCCCACAGGCACTTGCGACTGACGCCGAGTTTCTGCGCCAGCTCCGTCTCGCTCATCGAGTCCTGGTGCTCCAGCACGAATCGCTGAAAATAGTCTTCCAGCGACAGGTCTTCCTGGGGATCGCTGTTGGTTTCCAGCCCGGGCCTGGCGGGGGAGTCGATGCCCTGCTGGCCGCGGATGCGATTGATGTTGACCAGCTCCAGGTCGATACCCAGTGCGGTGTTGTCGATTTCCTCACTGTCGGAGAGCACCGCGGCCCGCTCGATGGCGTGTTCCAGCTCCCGCACATTGCCCGGCCACTGGTAGGTGGTGATTGCCTGGATGGCCCGGGGAGACAGGCGCATGTTGGTCTTCCCCAGCTTTTCCCCCTGAACCTTGAGCATGCCTTCCGCCAGGTGCAGGATATCCTTGCCTCGCTCCCGCAGGGGCGCCAGTGACAGCCGCAGGACATTGATGCGGTAGTAGAGGTCCTGTCGGAACTGGCCCTCGCCTGACAGCTGCTGCAGGTTGCGGTGGGTGGCACAGATCAGCCGCACGTTGACCTTGCGCGAGTGCACGGAACCGATGCGGCGGATTTCCCCCTCCTGTATGAATCGCAACAGGCGGGCCTGGGCCTCCATCGGCAGCTCCCCGATCTCGTCCAGGAACAGAGTACCCCCGTCGGCGGCCTCGATCAGGCCCATGCGGCTTGCGTTGGCACCGGTAAAGGCACCTTTTTCGTAGCCGAACAGTTCCGACTCGATCAGGGTCTCGGGTATCGCGGCGCAGTTAACCGAAATCAGGGTCTTGCCGGCCCTGAGGCTGTGCTGGTGGACACTGCGCGCCACCAGTTCTTTGCCAGTCCCGGTTTCCCCGAGGACCAGAACGGTGGAATCCGTGGGCGAAATCTTCTCGATGTGGTCAAACAGGGTGAGCATGGCCGGGCAGTTGCCGACAATACCGGTAATGCCGGCGGATTTTTCTTCCGGGGCGGCCTGTTCTTTTTCCCGCAGTGCCCTCGGCGTGGGGTGGTCGGCGATAATGCGCTGGACTGCACTCAGCATGTCGTCGTGGTCGAAGGGCTTGGCGATATAATCCACCGCGCCCATGCGCATGGAGTCCACTGCCGAGCGCAGGCTGGCGTAGCTGGTCATGATGAGCACCGGCACATCGCCGGCTTTTTTGATCAGGTCGGTTCCGGGCGCGCCCGGAAGGCGCAGGTCGCTGATCACCAGGTCGAAGTCTGCAAGCTCGTGTTCGGATTCCGCTTCCTGGACGGCGCCTGCCTCGCTCACCTGGTACTCATTGCGTTCGAGCAAACGACGCAATGCCGTGCGAATGACCGTCTCATCCTCCACCACGAGGATTTTATGCATAATGTGTTACCTCTGTGTGCCGACTACACAACATACTCCTCCCCTCGCGAATATTCCAGCGTCGTCGCCCGTTGGGTGTTGCGGATAGTTACACTTCGAAAGTGGTACCGTAACTAGCCTGGGTCATTTGCAGGGTGACGCGTGTGCCGGGCTGAGGGGGTTTTCTGATCGGGCTGGTGATCTGCACGTTGCCGCCCATGTCATCCATGATGCTGAACACCAGCGCGAGCCCCAGTCCGGTACCTTCCCCCGGGTCCTTGGTGGTGAAAAAGGGCTCGAAAACCTGGTTTTGCAACTCCGGTGGAATACCACAGCCATTGTCCTCTACCGTGACGCTGACCTGTTCCCCACGCAGCGTGGCTGCCACACTGACCTGCCCGTAGTCGTCGCAGGCGTCCCTGGCATTACCCAGCAGGTTGATGAATACCTGCAGCAGGCGTTGGCTGTCTGCCAGCACTACCAGCTCCCGGTCGCAGTGATTGATGAACTCCACCGGTTTCGCTTCCCGGTTCAGGCTCAGCAGGTGTATTGCCTCGTCCACACAGTCCGCCAGATTCGACGGGGCCAGGCTGGCCTCTCCACTGCCGGAGCCGGTATGGGAGAAATTCACCAGGGAATCCACAATGCGTGTGACGCGCTCGGTCTGCCTGAGGATGTCCTGTGCCGTGTAGCGGAGTTCTTCCGGCTCGGTTTCATACTCCAGGTTCTGGGCCAGGCAGGCGATGCCCGTGACCGGGTTGCCGATTTCGTGGGCCACCCCGGCGGCCAGGCGGCCGATGGAGGCCAGTCGCTCACTGTGCAGCAGTTCCTCCTCCAGCAGTTCGAACTCGGTGATATCCTCTACCAGGATTACCCGGTCATTGCCGCTGTCGGCCGAGGTTCGGTGCAGGCTGATCCAGCGCGAGTCGCCGCTCTCGCTGGTAATTTCGGTTTTCAGCAGGGAGTCCTTCCGGCCGCGAAGGAAGTCGTCGATGATAGTCCGCCAGGGTGCCGGCATCGAGTCCACCAGGGAGCCGACCACATCCTCCGGCGGAATGCCGGTTATGCTCCTCATGCTCTGGTTCCACATCAGCAGTTCGCCATCCCCGCCGATGGAACAGATACCGATGGGCAGTTTGTCCAGTGTTTCGCGGTGGCGTCGCCGCAGGTTGTCCAGGTCAGCAGCGATACCGGTGAACTGGTAATTGCCGCGATCCAGGTTGCGCTCGATCAGGTGAATGTCTTCGGTCTCCGCCTGCCCCCCCGGTTGGAAGGGAATGCAGCGGTCAATAATGCTGTGCGACATGACGGGGCCCAGCAGCCCCGACAGGTTGGCTTCCAGCCGTCCGCGGAGTCGGCGCAGGGCATAGGGCCTGGTCTCCTGCTCGTCGAAGCGCAACTCGTTCAGGGCGCGACGCACTTCGGATTCCGCGGTCCTCTCACCCAGGGCCGGCGCCAGTTGCTGGGTGAATTCGCTGGCGCTTTGCAGGGTCAGGGTCCGCCGCGTGGGGCGCGCCAGGTCGTCCATGGAGCAGATTTCTGCGGCCACTCGCTCGTCACTGCTGGTCCGGGTGAGGAGTGACACCACAACGAATAGCCCGGTGTTGACTGCCAGTGAAGCCAGGGAAACTGTCATCCACAGGCTGCCTTCGCCGTTGAACAGGTTCTGGTGTATCTGTGTCAGCAGGACGGGATAGTAACCGCTGGTAGGCGGCAACATCATACCAGCGGCCCATACGAGCAGCCCGCCGCAGAGGCCCGCCAGCAGGCCCCTGCGATTTGCGTTGGGCCAGTAGGGAGTGGCGATGACGCCCGGCAGGAACTGCAGGGTCCCGGTGAAGGCGGTGAGGCCCAACTGGGTCAGGCTCTGTTTGCCGCCCAGGGTGGCGAAAAAAGTGTAACCCGCGAGTATCAGTATGCCGATCAGGGAGCGCCGTACCCACTTGAGCTGGATGTAGACGCTCCGTTCGCGGTCGATCGGCAGCAGGGTGGATGGTAGAACCAGGTGGTTGATACACATGTTCGCCAGGGCCAGCGTGGTGACGATGATTGTGGCACTGGCAGCGGACAGCCCCGCCACAAAAGCCGCGGCGGTTACTGGTGTGGATTTGAGTGCCGCCCCGATGGCCAGTCCGCTGTAGTCAATCGGCAGGTCGTGTCCGAGCCTGATCCCCGCCCAGGTAATGGGAAGGATCGGCAAGCTGAGCAGCAGCAGGTAGAGTGGCAGGCCCCAGGTGGCCTTGCGCAGGTCGCTGCTGTCGGTGTTCTCGGCGAAGGCCATGTGGAATATATGCGGCATGCACACCGCGCCGGCAAAAAACACCAGCAACAGGGTGCGTGCGCTATCGCCGCCCATGGGCGGTTCCATGGCCCGGTGCAGGGCGGGGTTCTGCACCAGCCACTGCTCCAGTCCGGAAAATCCATCGAAAATCCCGTACACGGCGGCCATCATCAAGACCCACAGGGCCAGCAGCTTGACCAGCGATTCAAAGGCGATGGCGGTCACCAGGCCGGTATTGCGGTCCTGGGAGGACTGGTGCCGGGTGCCGAACAGGATGGAGAATAAGGTGATGATGATGCAGAACAGCACCGCCAGGGAATAGTGTTCGTGGTCCCCCGCCGCGTGGCCGGACAGGATGTGAATACTGTCCGCCACCGCCTGTATCTGCAGGGCCAGCAGTGGCAGCAGGGTGATGCACATGGCCAGGGTGATGGCGGCGCCCACCCAGGTACTGCGGAAGCGGAAGCTCAGCAGGTCAGCCAGGGAGGAGAGCTGGTAGACCCGGCACAGGCGCAGCAGGGGCAGCAGCAGCACCGTGGCCATCACAAACATGGCCACCACGCCGATATAGTAGAGAAGGAAGCTGTAGCCATAGCGATGGGCCAGTTCAATTACCCCGTTGCTGGCCATGGCGCCGGCGAACACTCCCAGGGAAAGAATATAGATAGCGGGATGGTTGGTGATGCGTTCAGGGATGATACCCCGGTCGGCCAGGTGGGCGACCGCAAACAACCCGGAGAGGTAGACGAAGATAAACAGCAATACCTGCGACAGGCTAAAGCTCATCCGGGTACCTTGTGCGCTGGTTCCAGTAGGCGGCGACGATCACCAGCAGCCACAGCAGGTAAGGGCGGTACCAGGCAGACTCTGAACTGCTTACCCAGCCCTCGATGGCGGGGAAGAAGATGAGTACGACGCCGACGGCCATCAGTAGCGCACGGTTGATATACATAGCGGTCCGACCCCCGTCAGTCAGTGTCCCGGTGGCAACCGATACTACTGAAGCGGTAAAGGGGGGTAAAGCTCATACCTGTCCGGCGGCGGGTATGGCCAGTGCCCGCGGAATACGCCCCGGTGCCCAGCGCGGGACAGCGAAGGCCAGGATCTGCTCGCAATGTTGCCGATCCGGCGGTGGTTCGGCCTGGCGGAGGAAGCGGAGGGCACTGCGCAGGTTGTCGGGCGCCTGGTCGTCGTCCAGAGGGGGGGCGTGGTTCTGTTTGCTCAATTTCTGCCCTCCGCGGTCGGTAATGACGGGCAGGTGGCAGTAGTCGAGGCCGGGGAAGCCCAGCAGTCGCTGCAGGAACAGTTGCCGCGGCGTCGAATCCAGCAGGTCAGAGCCCCTCACCACGTGACTGATGCCCTGGGCGGCGTCATCCACCACCACCGCCAGCTGGTAGGCGTCGAGGCCGTCCTTGCGCCTGACCACGAAATCGGGCCACTCCTGTCCCAGTTGGTGGGACTGCCGCCCCTGCAGTCGGTCATCGAATTCGATCCGGCAGTCGCCGGGAACGCGGACCCTCAGTGCCGAGGGATCCCCGACCTGCCCCTGGCGCGGCTGGCAGCGACCCCGGCAGGCGCCATCGGGCCCCAGCATGGCGCGGGTACAGTCGCAGCGGAACAGCAGCCCGCCCCGGCGCAGCTGCTCCAGCGCCCGGGCATAGTCCGGCAGGCGCCGACTCTGCCACATGACGGTCTCGTCCCAGCGCAGACCGTGCTGTTCAAGACTGGAGAGAATTCGCTCCGCGGCGCCGGGTTCTTCCCGGGGTGGGTCCAGGTCTTCCATGCGCACCAGCCAGGTGCCCTGCCGGTGCCGGGCATCGAGGTAACTGGCGAGGGCCGCGATCAGCGAACCCAGGTGCAGTGGGCCCGTGGGGGAGGGGGCAAAGCGCCCCCGGTAAGGTTTGGAACCCGGCATGGCCGGTGATCCGGAAGCCCGGGGAGAGCCTAACCCAGCTCCTGCTTTTCCTTGATCTCGTCCAGGGTCTTGCAATCGATACAGAGGGTGGCCGTGGGGCGGGCCTCCAGCCGCTTGATGCCGATCTCCACGCCGCAGGCGTCGCAGAAGCCGTAATCGTCCTGTTCGATCCGCTCCATGGTGGAGTCGATTTTCTTGATCAGTTTGCGCTCCCGGTCACGGGTACGCAGCTCCAGGCTGAATTCCTCTTCCTGGGTGGCGCGGTCCGCCGGATCCGGGAAATTGGCCGCTTCGTCTTTCATATGGTTGACGGTGCGATCGACTTCCTGCATCAGCTCCGACTTCCAGTTCAGCAGGATGTTCCTGAAATGCTCGCGCTGCTTCTCATTCATGTACTCCTCGCCCCGCTTGGGTTTGTAGGGCACGAAGTTCTTGAACTCAACGTTGGCTGCTTTTTTGGCTGCTCGTGGCATGGTTATTTTTCCCATACTGCTAAGGTAACTAGACAATACTCACAGTTGCTTGGGGGGCCTCCCAGGGGGTGCCCCAATCCAAGGGCGGTGAAACTACCAGATTCGTCGCCGCCATGCCACTATTTCTGCACAGTTTTTGCCGACGGGTAACAGGCTTTCAGTCCTTTGATAGAATACGCCGTCAGCGGGGTTTTGGGGATGATCATGACAGATACACAGCGGCCCGGGGGCTACGCCCGTCGGGTGGCGGAAATCGAGCCTTTTCACGTGGTCGAGGTATTGACCCGGGCCAACGAGCTGGCGGCGGCGGGCCGGAACATCGTTCACCTGGCCGCGGGAGAACCGGACTTCGCCACCGCTGCCCCGATTATCGAGGCCGGGAGGGCGGCCCTGGCGAAGGGGGAGACCTACTACACCCAGGCGGCGGGCATCCCGGCACTGCGGGAAGCACTGTCAGCCTACTACGCCTCGGAGTACGGACTGGATATTGCGCCCCGGCGGATCATGGTGACCCCGGGCGCCTCGGGGGCCCTGTTGCTGGTGTCCGCACTGCTGCTGAACCCCGGCGACGGCATGTTGATGACTGACCCGGGTTACCCCTGCAATCGCCACTTCCTGCGCCTGGTGGAGGGGGAGGGGCAACTGGTGCCGGTGGGCGCCGACAGCAACTACCAGTTGAATGCGCAGCTGGTGGCGGACAACTGGCGCGACAACACCATCGGCGTGATGGTGGCGTCGCCGGCCAATCCCACCGGCGCGGTGCTGGACCGGGAAGAACTGGAGGCCCTTTCCCGGGAAGTGCGCGCCCGACGGGGCTACCTGGTGGTGGACGAGATCTATCACGGACTTGCTTACGACACCCCCACACCCTCCGTACTGGAAGTGGACCCTGACGCCTTCGTGATCAACAGTTTCTCCAAATACTTCGGCATGACCGGCTGGCGCCTGGGCTGGCTGGTGGCCCCGGAAGCGGCAGTGGATGAAATGGAAAAGCTGGCCCAGAACCTGTTTATCTCCCTCTCTACTATGGCCCAACACGCGGCGCTGGCCGGATTCGAGCCGGCGACCCGGGCGATACTCGATGAGCGCCGGGACATTTTCCGCCAGCGCCGGGATTTTCTGCTGCCGGCAGTGAAGGCGCTGGGGTTCGAGGTGCCCTGCACACCCCAGGGGGCTTTCTATATCTATGCCGATGCCGCTCGCTTCACCGATGACAGCCAGGCATTCTGCCTGGGCCTGCTGGAGGAGCACGGCGTGGCCCTCACCCCGGGTGTCGACTTTGGCCACTACCAGGCGCAGCGCCACCTGCGTTTCTCCTATACCACCGGCATGGACCGGTTGCAACTGGCGGTGGAGCGGTTGGCCGCCGTGCTGGATTGACGGTGAAATTCGATACCCTGGTCGAGGGCACCCTGTTGCGTCGCTACAAGCGTTTCCTGGCGGATGTGGAACTGCCTGGCGGAGAGATGATTACTGCCCATTGTCCCAATACCGGGGCGATGACCGGCTGCGCCCAACCGGGATGGCCGGTATGGCTGTCCCGCAGCGAGTCGAAGACCCGCAAATACCCCCACACCTGGGAGCTGGTGCAGACCGACCAGGGTATGGCCTGTATCCACTCGGCGAAGGCCAATGCCGTGGTACGCGAGGCCTTCGAGTCCGGGCTTATTCCGGGCTTCGGCGACTACCCGGATATTCGCGCCGAGGTGAAGTACGGCGAGGGCAGCCGCGCCGACCTGCTGCTTGAGGGTTCCCCCGGCCGGGTTTTCGTGGAAGTGAAATCGGTCACCCTGTGCCGGGATGGGGGGGTGGGGGTGTTTCCCGACGCGGTCAGCGAACGGGCGCGCAAACACCTGTATGCCCTGCGCTCGGTCTGTGACCGGGACACCAGGGCCCTGCTGTTTTTCTGTGTGTTTCACGAGGGGGTGGGCCATGTCAGTGCTGCCGGGGATATCGACCCGCGCTACCGGGACGCGCTGGAAGAGGTGACGTCTGAAGGGGTGGAAGTGCTGGCCTGGGGCGCACAGATCAGCCCCGCGGGTATCGAACTGGCGCGGCCGCTGCCCTTCACCCTGGATCCACCGGAGGCCTGTTGATGGCGGCGCTGACTGCAGCCCAGCTGACCGGGCGTGACGAGTCCCACCTGGTGACACTGCCCTGTGGTCACCGGCTGCTGGAAGCGGCGGCGGAGGCCTTTACCGCGCTTCAGGCTGATGCCCGGGCCGCGGGTTTCGATCTGGTCATCTCCAGCAGTTTCCGTTCTTTCGACCGGCAGTTGGCGATCTGGAATGCCAAGGCCAGTGGGGACAGGGCGGTGCACGACGAGCGCGGCCGGCCGGTGGCCATGGCGGCGCTGTCCGCCCGGGAGCAACTAC
>JAACFI010000353.1 GCA_009937575.1 Haliea sp. | reverse complement strand
TTCGACGAGTTCCCGGATAAAAACGAGATCGGTAACAGCCGCGGGGGCACCATCGAGAAAACCCCGGGCGGTGATATCCTGGTCAGCAGCCCGGGTATCTTCACTTACTCCCGGCGCTCCGCGCCATTTGGTTTCAACGGGGCGTATTGGTACGCGGGTGTCTCCTACGACTTCTAGGGGGAAGCAGGCCGCCGATATTACGCAGTGGCCATGCCCAGGCTGCGAAACGCTCTAGCGCGGCTTTAAATCCAGCTTGAGCCGGGTCAGGCGAGTGTGGCTTATGCGCCACTTGCCATCGACCCGGCGATATTCATCAACGTAGTGTCCGTAACCGTGCAATTCGTACTCCGGCGTCTGCACGATATCCTCCATAGCCCAAATGGCAGTGGCATGATCAGCGTCCTGCACCGCGATCTCCGGCATGTGGCCATGATGGACGGTAGTCGCGTCTTTCAGGTTTCTCTTCAAACCCTCAATGAAGGCTTCGGGGCTACTGAATTGCTCCTCATCGGAGGCACCGTAGTCGCCCACGAAATCATCCGTCAACAGGCCCCGCAGATCCTGCCAACGGCGGGTATCCAGATAGCGAAAGTAGGAGGCCTTTAGATTGCGGATCGCTTCATAATCTGAGTGTGCCATGATTCACCTCTGCTGTTGCCGTAGAACAAATTAAGGTAGACACTGGATTCCACCTCCCAGACTTATCCGCGTTACCGGATTACAGTACCCTGTGCCTGCGGTGGATCTGTCAGGGTGATCGCGTGCATTGAGGATCAGGACATCATCGACAGAATCCTGGCTCATCTTCGCAAGAAGGAACAGGAAACCCCTGCCCGGCCCCTCCTGGTACCGCCAACCAGGGCGCCACCTGCCAACCTGTCTCTTTTCGCAGGAAGCGAATCCACAACCCCAAATCAGCAAGGACGCTACTGAAAAACGCGTGGCACGAACTGCTGCGTACTCTCGTTCAGGAATGAGCGGATATGAATGGCATGCCAAACACAGTGAACAGGGTTTTGGGATCAATCAGCGCGAACTTCTCCAGATCAGCAATCCCAGTCAACAGAATCAGCGAGGGTGTCTGCTCTCAACAGGGCCTTTATATTTCCTATACTTGTCAACCTACTTTTCCAAGGTGGGACTGATTGACGGCGAGCCCATGGGTCGTGGGTCTATTCCCGTCTCATTCTTATTTGGCACCGTGGTCAAATTCTACGATTCCAGCATGGTTAAAGAGGTCGAAGGTCGTGAATATGTCACCAGTTTCGGCTTCGAATCCTGGAGCGCCTCGGGAATTGCCGGAGTCTGGGCCGAGGAAAATACCCGTGAGGCCATCTACGACGCATTCCGCCGCAAAGAAACCTTTGCCACCACAGGTCCCCGTATCAAAGTACGTTTCTTTGCCAGCAATGGCTTCGAAGATGACATCATCGACGACACTGCCATTATCAGCAAGGCGTACCAGCAGGGCGTTGCCATGGGCAGCGAGCTGCAGAGTGACGGCGAGGCCCCGGAGTTCATTGTATGGACTTCCAGCGATCCCCAGGGCACTCGCCTGCAGCGGGTTCAGGTGATCAAGGGCTACGTTGAAAACGGAGAAGCAGTTGAGAAGATCTACGATGTCGCCTGTTCAGATGGCCTGCTACCTGATCCCGGCACACACCGCTGCCCCGACAACGGCGCAAAAGTTAATCTGGCCGATTGCTCTATCACTGCCGGGGTGGGCGCCACCGAGCTGATTACCACCTGGAAGGACCCCGCCTTCGACCCGGACGTCGATGCGTTCTATTACGTGCGCGCACTGGAAAACCCCACCTGTCGCTGGTCCACCTGGGATGCCATTCGGGAAGGGGTCGAGCCGCGTGCAGATTTGCACAAAACCCTCCGGGAACGGGCCTGGAGTTCGCCGATATGGGTCAGATGATGTGAATACCGAACGGGTGCAGCTGACCCACCCGACCTTCCTAAAGAATGTGAAATAATTACATTACGCTCGCTGCCTTGGAAGCCAATTAAACCAATCGTGTTAACTTAGACACAGGTACATCGTCCGGAGCCACATGCCCGCTCAACGGGAATTGTGGAAGGTGAGTGAAAGTACCCGGTCGTCGTGCCCTATGCCCGAAAAAGCAGAACAATAGTCGGAGGCTCAACACATGACTTTCAAACACGCACCAATTTTCCTGGCGGTGACAGCCGCCGTTGTCTCTTTGTCTCAGCCCCAGTCCGCATCGGCGCAGGATCCCGCGCTGGAGCAGGTACTGGAGGAAGTGGTTGTCACAGGTACCCGCGCTCCCGGTCGATCGGCGGAAGACCTGCCGGTTCCGGTGGATGTACTCAACGCGGAGCAACTGGCCAATACCGGCCAGACCGAGCTGGGGCGGATGCTCCAGGCAATCGCGCCATCGTTCAACTTTTCAACCTCGGCTATCAGTGACGGTACGGACGCGCTACGCCCCGCTACCCTTCGTGGCCTCGGCCCCGACCAGACCCTGGTGCTGATCAACGGCAAACGGCGTCACCAGGCTGCCCTGATCCACATCAATACCTCAGTGGGCCGGGGTACCGCGGGCACCGATCTGAATGCCATTCCGGCGGCCGCGATCAAGCGGGTTGAAGTCCTGCGCGATGGCGCCGCCGCCCAGTACGGTTCCGATGCCATCGCCGGCGTAATCAATATTGTGCTCAAGGATGCCGACGAGGGCGGCCGGGCCTACGCCTCCTATGGTGAGTACGACGAGGATGACGGCGAGACCTACAACGTCGATCTCAACGGCGGACTGGCCCTCGGCAGCGGAGGCTTTCTCAATCTCACCTTCAATTACCGGGACAGAGACTGGACGGACCGGGCGGGCACACAGGGCAACTGCCTGTACGGTGGGTGTGAAGATACCGACGGCAACGGTATCGTGGAACCCGGCGATCCTCGGGAATTGACTGCACCCAGGGACTCCTTCCAGATCGGTGACGCCGAGTCCGAGCAGTACGCGCTCGTCGGAAACGCAGCCTACAGTCTCGGCAGGGGGGAACTTTACGGCTTCGCCACCTATTCGAGCAGGGATAATGAGTCCGCGGCCTTTTTCCGTCACCCGGCTACCGGTGCAGATTCCTACCTGGACGATGGTGACAACGTAATCCCGGATGGCTTCCTGCCGCTGATCGCTTCGCAGATCGACGATTACTCGGTCAACGCAGGCTACCAGATCGATTTCGACGGCGGCCTCGGCATGGATATCTCCTATACCTATGGTGAGAACGAGATCGAGTACGAAACCAGGGACTCAATCAACTATTCTTTCGTCAACTTCCTCAATTTCGGCCAGGGTCTCAGCGATGATGAGATTCGCTCTTCTATCCCCAGGAACGCAGATGCTTACGATCTGGAATTAAGCCTGCAGACCGTCAACCTTGATTTTACCCAGGAGTTCGGCGACCTGGCAGTGGCTGTCGGCGGTGAGTTGCGCACCGATGAGTACAAGATCAAGCCGGGGGAAGCGTATTCCTACGCGGACTTCGATACCGTAGACGGCGTGTCCCTGTATCCACAGGATGCCGCTGCCGGGACACAGGGCTTCAATGGTATATCGCCGATCTCGAGCGTCGATGAGGACCGGGACATCTGGTCGCTGTATATCGATACAGAATACGAGTTCACCAGTAATTTACTTGTCGGGGCCGCGTTGCGCTACGACGACTACGACGATTTTGGCGATACAACGAACTTCAAACTGGCCGCCAATTGGGCGATCACTGACGACTTCCGGCTGCGCGGTGCCTTCAGCACCGGTTTCCGGGCGCCGTCCATGCAGCAGCAGTATTTCAATAATATCAGTACGCAGTTCGTGGATAACCCGGACGACCCGGGCGGCCCGCAGATATCGCAACAAATTGGTACTTTCCGCAACGACGGTGAACTGGCCATGGCAATCGGCATTCCGCAGCTGGAGGAAGAGGAGTCCACCAACTACAGCGCGGGTATCGTCTGGACACCAGGCAGCCAGATGAGTATCACCCTGGACTATTACTATATAGAGATCGATGACCGCATCGTCATAAGCAACCGTCTGACTGCAGAGGACGATCCCACGGGCAATCTCGGTGACGCGCTCGCATCGTTAGGTGCGGACGGCGCACAGTTCTTCCTGAACGGAGCAGACACCGAGACCGAAGGGGTCGATCTGGTGATGACGTATTCGGGAATCGATCTGTTCAAGGGTAACCTGGATGTCACCCTGTCAGGTAATTACACGGAGACCGATGTCACCGATATCTACACGTCGGGAGGTCTTGCCGGCGTGGATCCTGAGGTGGCTTTCTCCAGCCAGCAGATCTCAATTATTGAGGAGTGGCAACCCGAGGACCGGGTGAACCTGAGCGGTACCTACACCCGCGGAGGCTTCCTGGCCAATCTGTCGGTGAATCGCTTCGGCGAGTGGACAGTCGAGGATGGCGGCCGGCAGACCTTTGACCCGGTGTACGTCACGGACCTCAAGCTCCAGTACACGCTGGATATGGGTCTGGGCTTCACCATCGG
>JAACFI010000352.1 GCA_009937575.1 Haliea sp. | reverse complement strand
TCCAGCACCGGCACCCGGCCCAGCGGATGGCGCTCACGGTGCTCATCTGACTTGAGATCCCTGGGATGAAAGTCCATCCGGTTCAGCTCGTAATCCATGCCCAGTTCTTCCAGCAACCACAGTGTGCGGCTGGCACGTGAGTTTGGTGCAAAATGCAGCTTCAGCATATGTATTGTCCCTTGTTCAATTACGGCTACATATAGGATAGTCCAACTATCCGCTTTATTTCGGCTGGTTGAACACCGGTTTGCGTTTCTCCAAGAAGGCGGTCATGCCTTCCATCTGGTCCGGTGTCCCGAAGGTTTTGTGGACAGCCGCCCGCTCGGCCTGTAATAGCTCTTCCAGCGGACGGTCTTCACTACCCACCACCACTTCCATCACACCTCGCACGGCGAGGGCCGGTTGTGCGGCCAGTTCCTCCGCCAGCTTAATCGCCCGGTCCTTGAGCTCCTCCAGCGGCCAGACCTCTTGCACCAGGCCGATACGCAGTGCCTCGGGTCCGGAAATTTTCTTGCCCCGCAGGATCATGTCCAGTGCCTGGTCGCGCCCGACGCACTTGCTGAGCCGGGCGCTGCCGCCCCAGGCCGGCACAGTGCCCAGGTCCATTTCCGGTAGGCCGATCTGTGCGCCCTCGGCGGCAGCCAGGCGGAAGTGACAGCCCAGGGGAACCTCCAGGCCGCCGCCCAGGCAGTACCCGAACATGGTCACCACCCACGGCTTGCCCATGTTCTCGATAGCGGCAATCACCCGCAGGCGCTGGTCGAACAGTGCATCGGGACCACCTGCCCGTTCGATGCCTTCCGGGAGCTGCTTGAGGTTCATGCCGACAGAAAAGTTATCCAGCCCCTCGCCAGTCAGGACGACGGCACGCAGGGTATCGTCCTCGGCAATCTCCGTGACCAGTTCTTCAAGTCGGTTGATAAAATCCAGTGTCATGCGGTTGTAGGGCGCATCGTTGATCGAAATGATGGCCACCGCGTCCCGGCGGGTGAACAAGAGTGAGGTATCCATGATTTCTATACTCCTTCACGCGGCTGTGGCGGTGCCAGCGCGCATTCCTTCCAGGCGCTGGGCTATGAGGTGATCGGCTTCATTCATGATGCGATCAATCAATTCCCGGCAACTGGGTATGTCATCGATAAGGCCCGCCACCATACCACAAGACCAGGCGCCTGCATCCACATCACCCTCCTGCATGATGCGAGGGTAGACACCGGCCACTTCAGGGGCAATATCCTCAAACCCGATATTGGCGCCAAGATCTCGCTCCTTTTGCAGCAAGCGCTCCACCGCGGGATTGGTCAGAACGCGTTCCGTATTGCGCAGGGGGCGCATGACCAGGCGGGTGTCGAGTTCGGTGGCCTGCAGGATCGCCTGCTTCACATTGTCGTGCACGGGTGCTTCTTTCGTCGCCAGGAAGCGGGTACCCATGTTCATCCCCTCTGCCCCCATTGCCAGTGAGGCCACCAGCGAGCGAGCATCAGCCATGCCACCGGACGCCACGAAGGGAATTTCCAGTTCGTCTGCCGCACGGGGCAACAGGATCATATTGGGAATATCGTCCTCACCAGGATGACCGCCACACTCGAAGCCATCCACAGAAGCCGCATCACAACCAATTGCCTGTGCCTTGAGGGCATGGCGCACTGCGGTACACTTGTGAATCACTTTCACACCGGCTTCTTTCAATGCCGGCAGGTACTCCGAGGGGTTGTTGCCGGCGGTTTCCACCACTTTCACGCCACCCTCAATAATGACGCGGACCAGGCCCGGATAGTCGGGCTGGTTCAGGATTGGCAGAAATGTCAGGTTTACCCCAAAAGGCTTGTCGGTCATATCCTTGCAGCGCGCTATTTCGTCAGCCAGCTTTTCCGGGGTCCCCTGCGTCAGGCCTGTAATAATGCCGAGTCCGCCAGCATTCGATACTGCTGCCGCCAGTTCAGCATAGCCTACATAGTGCATGCCACCCTGGATGATGGGGTGTTCGATGCTCAGTAATTCTGTAATTCGGGTTTTCATGCTTACTCCTTACGTATGTCTTCGCTTTCTTTCCGGCAATACTGCATAGGTTTAGTCTCGCCTAGTTTGGGTTGGATATAATTGTCCTTTTAGCCGTGATTCTTGCCTTTTTCCCCGAAACTCAATCAGGCTGCTAGGCCACAAGACAGGCCTTGTCATAAAATTACCTCAATGCCCCCTGTCACACATACTAAAATCGATCCAGCTGTCTGCAGAAGCGATAACGGATACAGAAATGAAATTACACAGAATAGGCGCCTTATTAATAATCACTTTCTGGTTTTCCATAAGCGCAGCCGCTCAAAATGGCTCTAGCCAGAACGAACAAGAGGTAATGAATGTTCTGGATGCCTTTATGAGGTCTTTTAGCGCCAGAGATCCAGAAGCCCATACAGCCACCTATCACTTTCCTCATTTCCGATTGGCACAGGGCAATATGGCAAGCTGGCATAAACGAGAAGATGCGATTAACGCTCACAAATTGTTATTTAAGCATTTGCCCAGCACTGGATGGCATAGATCTGAATGGATAGATCGCAAAATTATTAGTATCAGTGACTCTAAAGCACATGTTGCCACGCGATTCAGACGCCTTCGTGAAGACGGCTCTGAAATTGTCGCGACTGAATCTCTTTATGTTCTAACCAAGAAAAACGGTCGTTGGGGAATCAAGCTGCGATCGAGCTATTTGTAACGCATTATATTTTGCTGCTTCTTTTAACCCACAAGATCGTGCTGGCTAATGTTTCGTTGCAATCGCCGCGTCAGACAGAAAGGAGTCGATGAGCGTATTTGTCAGTTCGGGGTGCTCTAAGGCGGCGAGGTGCCCGACTTTTGGCAAGACGACGAACCGACTGTTTGGGATGGCGGTCGCCATTTTTTCAGTTTCTGTAACCGGGAAGGTTCGGTCTTCTTCACCCGCCACAATGAGCGCTGGGCATGCGATTGACACCAACAGTGCATGTTGGTCTTTGCGAAGGGGTACAACACTCTTAATAGCCCAACGAACGGATTTCGTATTCACCGCCGAGATGCCGGCTTGAATTGCAGACACTACTTCAGGTCGCTGGTTTTCAGTTGTTTTCCCTGCAAACGCAATGACACCTCTTCGAACAAAATAGTTGGGTAAACGATTAAAGAAGCCAGCAAAGGAGGTCATCAAGGTATATTCAATTTTTTGCAGTAACGGTGCGCTTGAACCCGTGCAATTCATCAATACAATGGCGATAGTCCTTTCGGGATAAAGAGCAGCAAACACACCGCCCAACATTCCCCCCCAGGAGTTCCCAACGAGGATCGCTTTTTCGAGATTTAGCGTGTCCATGATTGTTTTCAGGCAACGCGCGCAATCTTCCATGGTAAACGTACTGGTCAAGGGCTCGCTTTGGCCATGCCCGGGTGAGTCAATACAAACGACCGTGTAGCGATCTTTGAAGTGCCTGGCTTGCGCATCCCACATGGTTCCGTCCATCATCAAACTTGGCCAAAATATCATGGGGATACCCTTGCCAGATCGACGAACGCATATCTTGCCAAAGTCTGTCTCGACATGAGTGATTAGTTGATTGGGCTGTCCTTCGATTGCTGGCACTTTGCTATTGTATTCGGCTTATTAGTTTTCCCAGATAATAGTTTCGTAATCCGTATCGGGTTTCTTATCAATCGTGTAGTCAACCGCTACTGGCGCTTCAACGAGTGAAGGCCACAAGGGCTGCACCATTTGGCTGTCGAGCGAATAAAGTACTTTACGGAGTTGATCGAGTTTCTCCGGGTGTGATGTAGCAAGATTATACTGCTCTGTTGGATCTTCATTGAGATTGAATAGCCAGGTTTTACCGTTGTGCTCCAGCAGTTGCAGCTTCCAACCCTCTTGTTGTACCACTTTGTATCCACCAGAGCGCCAGAACAGCGGTCGATCGAGGGGGGGTTGTTCCGGGTCGAGCGCCACAGCGAGGATATCCCTGCCGTCGATAACGCGATCCTCAGGTGGCTCAACTCCCGCGGCGGCGAGCACCGTCGAAAAGATATCAATATGAGCGACTGGCGATTCATATTGGCTACCCGCTGCAATTTTCTCTGGCCACCTGATAAAAAACGGCGTACGAATCCCACCTTCAAACAACGTCATCTTCCAACCACGGTAGGGCCTGTTCAGGTCGGGTAGGCCGAGGTAATTCGCACCGCCGTTGTCCGATGTAAAAATCACAATCGTATTATCCGACAGGCCATTTGCCTCCAGTGAGGCCAGCACCTGGCCAATGCCGCGGTCCAGGCCACGAATCATGCCCGCATATGTTCGTTCAGTATGGTCCTCTATATGACTCAAGGCATCATAGTCCCGCTTTTCCGACTGCAACGGCGTATGGGGTGCGTTATAGGACAGATACATAAAAAACGGCCTATTACGATTAGCCTCGATCGCCTTAATAGCTTCGCGACTCAGGTAATCCGTCATATGGGTGTCGGGTTTAAATCTATCCCCCTTGTTGAACCTCACAGCGTACTTGAGGTTGGCCCACAGGAAC
>JAACFI010000066.1 GCA_009937575.1 Haliea sp. | reverse complement strand
TTCATGAAACACCTGTCTCTCGCACTGTACCCGCTGTTACTGTTTGTCCTTGTCGCCTGTGGCGACCCCGAGCCTTCCCCTGAAAATACACCGCAAGTCACGGCGGAAACCACCACCGAACAGCGGCGGGAAAACCCCCTCGCGCCGGTCGACGAGTCCACCGATCTGCCGGATGCCTACAATCCCATAGACAGCTGGACCGGTGATTTCGACGGTATGGTTAAAAGACGGGTGCTGAGAATCCTGACTGTGTACAGCGTCGGCCGCTACTACATGGACGGTGCCCAGGAGAAGGGTCTGGTTCACGAGGCCGCCCGACTGTTCGAGCAATTTCTCAATAAGCGCCTGAAAAAACGCCACGTCAAACTGCGGGTGGTGGTAATACCGGTTGCACGCAACCAGTTGATCCCCGCGCTTCTCGCTGGCCGTGGCGATATCATCGACGCCAGCCTGTCGATTACTCCCGAGCGTCAGGAAATCATCGATTTCAGCATCCCCGCCAGCAGGGAAGTTTCAGAGATCCTGGTGACCGGCCCCTCCGCCCCACCCCTGGAGTCCATCGCCGACCTGTCGGGCCAGACCCTTCATGTACGCCAGTCCAGCAGTTACCGGGAGAGCGTGGAAATCCTCAACCGCACTCTGGAAAAACAGGGTATGGCGCCGGTGGATATCCAACCGGTAGACGAGTTGCTGGAGGACGATGACCTGGTTCAAATGGTCGATTCCGGCATGCTGCCATGGGCCATCATCGACGAGTACAAAATGCTGCTGTGGGATGACGTGTTTACCAACCTGAAGGTACGCGACGACATCGTGTTCCGCTCGGGGGCGCGTATTGCCTGGGCCTTCCGCCAGGACAGCCCGCTGCTGGCGAAGGAGGTAAACGCCTTCCTGAAAAAACACCGGCAGGGCACCTTGTTGGGCAATGTCCTGATCAACCGCTACATTCGCGACTTCGACTGGGCGGCCAACGCCCTGGCGGAGGACGACTACCTGCGCTTCGAGAACCTGAGGCACATCTTCGAGAAGTATGGCGAACAGTACGGCATCGAGTACCTGTGGGCTGCGGCCCAGGGATACCAGGAGTCACGCCTGAACCAGAAAGCCCGCAGCCGCTCCGGCGCGGTGGGTGTGATGCAGATCAAACCGTCCACCGCCTCCGACAGAAACGTCAATATCCGCGACATTCACCAGGTGGAAAACAATATCCACGCCGGCATCAAATACATGGATTTCCTGCGCCAGCGATATTTCAGCGAAGACGGTGTCGACGAGCTGAACCAGACCCTGCTGGCCCTGGCCGCGTACAACGTCGGGCCCAACCGAATGATCAGCCTGCGCCAGAAGGCGGCGCGTGAAGGCTACGATCCCAACGTGTGGTTCGACAATGTGGAGCTGATAGCGGCCCGGGACGTGGGCCGGGAGCCGGTATCCTACGTGGCGAACATTTACAAATACTACCTGGCCTACCGTACCTCGGCGGAACAACTGACCCGCCGGCAGCAGGCCCGCAAGCGGGTCGGCATCGCGGCGGATACTCCGCCCGGCTAGAGCGGGGTATCCGCCGCCAGACGCGATTCGGTATCCCCCAGGCGTGCCTGCAACCAGTAGATCTCGTAGTCGTTGCGCTCGCCCTCCTCGGCTCGCTGCATCAGGGTTTCCAGCGCCTGTTTGCGCAGCCCCAGGGCGGCCTTGTTACCGGGATTTCCCGCCAGTTCCACCTCGACGATGTGCAGGGTTTTGACCGGCTCACCCTGGGTAAGGTAATTGGTGGCCATACTGAGCAGGGCCTCACTGCCCGCAGCCTGCGCCAGGTCTGCATAAACATCCCGGGCAGGCACCGGGTACAACTCGGTGGTGCTATCAAAATGGAACCAGCTAGCGTAGTAATCCCAGATACTGCGCACCGCCCAGTCCACCTTACCGTGGTTCTGCACCAGGTCCAGGTGCGGCGGCAGTTTGATTTCCTGCATCAGCTGGTAAACGGATTTTCCGGCGTTCATGCCTGCCACGGTCTCATCGTGCACGTACTGTACCGCGTCGCGGATGCGCGTCATGCCCGCTCGAATTTCCTCTGCACCCACGGTGGGATTGAGGTGACTGGGTACGACGATCTCCGGTTCCAGCGCGATCAGCAGATCCAGTGATTTCACGTACTCCATGGGCTTGCGGATCTTCTCCCCGCGCATGGTGAATACGTTGGGGAATTGGGGAAACTGCGGGCCAAAGAAATCGCCCGAGAACAGGATTTTCTGCTCCGGCATCCACAGGACCGCGTTGTCCGCCCCCTCGGCGCCGGGTGTACCGATAACCTGGAACTCCACGCCACCCAGGGTGAAACTGAAGGTCTCCCAGTCCGGCACCGCGATAGTGGGTTCGATACCGCCATAGCGCATCATGGCGATATCCGGGCGGTCTTCCCAGGCGGGCATCCAGGGGAACAGGGTGCGGTTCCTGCGGTACTGGTAGGGCTCCAGTTCACTCAGGTAGCGCTGCTCCTCGAGGAAATCACCGTGGGCAATAATCTCGGTGCCGTCCTCCTGCCAGTAACGGGTACCGCCGATATGGTCCGCGTGGGAGTGGCTGAGTACGATATAACGCACCGGGGCATCAGAGACTTCCTTCAGTGCCTTCAATTGTTTTGCCACCTGCAACACCAGGCCGGTGTCGAAGATGACATTACCTTCACCGGTTGTAATCATGATGGTATTACCGACACCGGTGGCGTAGTGAACGTTATCTGCCACCTGCCGCACCTCGATCGGGCGCTTGATGAGATCCACTGCGCTGCCGTGGGTACCCTCTCCATCGTCGCCGAAATCCAGCCGTTTGGTAGCGGCGTCACCAATCACCTCCAGGGTTTTCAGTTCCGCCTGTTTTTTCAGTCCTTCACCGGCGTCGTCATCCATCGCCAGCCACAGTACGACCAGCGCGATGACCACCAGCACTGCCAGCAACGGCCGGCCGATTCCACCTCCCTGGCGCTTCAATTCTTTCGATGGCGTTTTCATGGCTGTTCCTCTTCTAGATCCTGTTCAGGGGCCGGGGCAAAGGCAACGAAAATCGGCGATGACCAGGCCCTTTGTTCGGCGGGTGCAAGGCAGTCATCCTCGTCCGGCGTGCGATAGTCGCCGTAGCAGGGATTCACCGCGATGCATTGGCCCTGGTCGTCGTACTCACAGCGCACGTTGTCTGCGTTGATCATGGGTGTTGCCTCCTGCACGGCCCGCACGTAATACACCACTTCCCGGCCGCCGGCGACGAATTCCTCATCCTCGAACTCCACCCGACAGCCCATGGGGTCGTCGGCGCAATCAAAACTGCGCCAGGGATCTTCCACCAATTGCTCCACCGGCTCCCCGGGACTCAGCTGCGGCCGGATGCGCATAACCTCGATGCGCTCGATGCGATGCCTCTCGTCGGAGGGGTTGTAGCACTCACCACCGCACAGGTGTTCCAGACGCTCGCTCCCCAGGGCGCGCACCGCGTGTTCCGGGCAGCCGGGTTTCTGCTTGAAAGCACCCACGGCACTGACCCGGAATCGCGGATTGGACGTCGAGGAGACTTCTGAGCCCATGGGAATTTCATCGTCACCATGGAGCATATCGAACCACAACAGGATGCGGTCTCCGGAGGTCGCGTAAACCTCCCTGCGCTTGAGGCTGTCCCAGATTGCCCCACGGTCGCGACCATCGCTGTGAGTGGCCACCAGGCCACCCGTAAGCCAGAAGCTGTTCTGGCGTTCCATGTTGCGCAGGTTGACCAGCCCTACCCCGCCATCACCGAGGGACACCGAGTAGGGAACCGGCTCGCGATTATCCCCGACCCGTTTTGCCTGGCGCTCGTTGGGCGCCCCGAAGGCCTCGGTCATCAGCTTGCGCTTGACCTCTTTGTAGCCGGTACCGCCCTTGCTGCGGTGATTGTCGCTGGAACCCATCATTCCGAAACGGAAATTCAGCGGCTCCTGCGGATTTTCAAAATCGGTAATAGCCAGTGCGTACTGTGCGGTGGCCATGGGCCGATGGTCCATGGGTTCATTGAAACAATCGGGGCAGGTTCCGCAGTTCAACCAGTCGGTCACCTGTTGCCCGGGTATCGTCAGGTGGCCCGAATTGCCCGCGTCGACGAAGTTGTGACGGGCCTCGATCTCCCGTCGCTCGCACTCGGTAGCCTCAATACCCGCGGCGTCGCAGCGTTCGCGTATGATCTGCCCCGCCCGCCAGCAGCAGGGCAGATATTTGTCGCCCGGTTGCGGGCAGTAGAGACCACCGCTTTCATCCACCGCTACCCCGCGCCAGCTGCGATACTCCTCGGAATTCCCGTGACCTGAGTAAACCTCGAACAGAATCTGCCGGTCCGGGTCGTGCTGGGTGCGGTTCAACTGCTTGTCAAAACTGGTACCTGCCGGTGTGTTCATGCCCCAGGCATTGCCGTGAGGGATCACGATACTGTCGAAACCCCACTGGTCCAGCTTGGTAAACAGCTCCCTGGGATCGTCGGCAACCTCCAGGCAATCGGCGGGCAATTCCCTGCTATCCACGCCTTTCTCACAGATCGGCGTGTCGGCCACCTCATCGTAATAGCGCTGGATCCCCCAGTAGAATTCACGGTTTTCGAAGTCCATCAGCGACATCATCAGCTGTGCGCTTCGGCCCATGGGTGCCTTAGCAAGCTGCTCCCGGGGGGAGGCGATGGCCCTCGCCGGTACCTTGTCGTCCTCGGTATCCAAGAAGATCACATTCTTGTGCCCGTAGTGCTTGGCCGGATCGGTGTTGACCTGGCTCCACTCCCACCCGAGGAAAGACACAAGGTCCGGGTTATCGGGATCACCTGCGATGCGATTGCATTCACGGATACTCTCCCGGGTCTCCGCCCAGCGCCGCGGCGTTATGCCCTCGGCGTGATCGTTGATGGACCAGAAATCGAGATTGGAACAGTAGCGAGCGAAGTCGCAGGCATCCGCCGGGGGATGCAGACCGCTGCCGCCAGTGAGTGGCACCGACATGATGAAAGCGTCGGGAGAAAAGGTGGTATGTACGTGAAGGTCGCCGAACAGGATCTGGCCCTCGCCGGCACCCGTCGGCACCGCCACCGCCTGTCGCTGCTTTTTATCGACAACGATTGCCGAGGGCAGCTCAGGGCCTTCAATACGGCCTCTTCCCTGGGGTTCACCGCATGCGCACAGGAGACCGATTGCCGCTAACAGGGCGCCTGTGAACACTTTGCGGAGAAGAACTGTCATGCCATTTCCCATTATCGCCTTCTACCGAAGACCATGTGCCTGGGTTAGCAATATAGTTCGCCTGCACCCTACCCGCGAGGTCCCGCGGGGCCAAAAATCATGGCAGAACAGATCCGACCTGCAGGGGATACAAGGCCGCTGCCCGCGCGGTAGCGGGCATTGCCGGCAACCGGTGGAGGGTTACCGGGATTGTGCGCCCCGAAGGGCGCATTCACTGGTTCAGGCTATCAGGCTGCCTTGCGCTTGGCGGGAGCCTTCTTCCTGGCCGGTGCTTTCTTCTTAGCGGCTGGCTTTTTCTTCGCAGCTGCTTTTTTCTTTGCGGCCGGTTTTTTCTTGGCAGCTGGCTTTTTCTTTGCCGCGGCTTTTTTCTTCGCCGGCTTTTTCTTCTTCTTGGCGGTAGCGCGCTCTACCATGGCTGCGGCGCGATTGGCGGCCTGCGCCTTGCGGTCTTCAAGTACCGCGTCAGCTTTGACCGACATGTACTTTTCCGCAGCTTCATAGGCGGCCTTGGCAATCTTCGCTACAGTTTCCGCCAACTCCTGAACCTGCTTGACCAGCGCGTCGACCTTCTCCTGGTTGTCCGGCGAGGCTTTCTTGCGCAGAGCCGCGCGCGCTTTCTTCAAACGCGCATTGGCGGTGGTGTGCTTCTTGCGAGCAGAAGTCAGTTCGCGTTTTGCCCTGGCGCTGGCCTTTTCGGATTCAGACACCAATCGCTTTCTCAACCGTTCTACTTTATTGTTAGCTTGTTCAGCCATCTTAGTGGCCTGATCCAGTTCTTTATCCAACATTGCTTTTAACGCTCCGTATTGATAATGAATACCGCAGTCGTAGTGTAGGCCTTATTTGCAAGAATGTAACGATTATTTTTTGACCTATCGTTACAAGTACATACTTTTAAAAATCCAATAATGTAATGACTTCGTCACTAATGAGAACCACAAATACTTCCCGTCACTGAATCCAAAATACGTCACCAGTAAAAAAAAGTGCGCCAGGCGCGCGTAATTTCGCGGCTTCAGAAGTCTGTTAATTCGGGCGCGATTTCACATCGGGAAATAAAATTTCCAGCGACTCGGGAATACCGTCTTCACTGATGATCTGTGCATGGCTGCGATTCAGCAGGCTCGAATCCGCGACACCGCAGGAATGGGCAATCACTTCAACTTCATGCAGTAGATTACGCGCGTAGCTCGCAACTCGCCTGGCCTTGTCTGCCGGGTGCAGGCCTTTTTGCAAATCGGGATCGTGAGTTGTGATACCGGTAGGGCAGGTGTTCTTGTTGCACTGCAGAGCCTGGATACACCCCAGGGCGAACATAAAGCCCCTGGCGGAGTTCACGCTATCCGCTCCAAGGCACAGCGCTGAAGCGACACCAGAAGGATTGATCATCTTTCCGGAACAGATAACGCGGATTCGGTCACGCAAGCCATTTTCGATGAGCTTATCCACCACCAGGGGCAAACTGCGACGCAATGGCAGGCCCATGTAGTCGATCAGGCTCTGGGGTGCGGCACCCGTACCACCGTCGGCACTGTCAACGGTGAAGAAATCAGGGGCGTACTCCAGGCCTCGCTCCCAGACCTGCTGGCACAACTCATCCAGCCAGGCCGACTGGCCAATCACAGCCTTGATTCCCACGGGCTTTCCCGTGACCTCGCGCACTCGATGGATCATCTCCAGAAGGTCGTCGATAGTGGAGATATCCGGGTGGCGATTGGGGCTCAGGGAATCCTCACCTTCAGGAATTCCACGAGTGCGGGCAATCAAATCAGTGACCTTGGCACCGGGCAGGATACCGCCCTTGCCGGGCTTCGCACCCTGGGAGAGCTTGATCTCAAACATACGCACCTCCTCCAGCTCTGCCAGGGCCAGTAACTTTTTATCGCTCAACATTCCCTGCTCATCCCGCACGCCGTACTTCGCAGTTCCGATCTGGAAAACAATGTCACAGCCCCCTTCAAGATGGTAGGGAGACAGGGCGCCCTCCCCGGTGTTCAGCCAGATTCCCGCTTCTCTGGCGCCACTGGATAAAGCCTCTATGGCAGGGGCAGACAGGGCGCCAAAGCTCATGGCAGATATATTGAAAAATGACGTCGTCGAATAGGGCTGACGCGCAAAACCTTTCCCGTACACGATCTTACCTCGAGGCCTGACCTCTTCCTCCAGTGGCGGGAACAGCCCGTTGAGGAAAATAATGTCCCCTGGCTCGTTGAGCGGGTGGGTGGAGCCAAAAGCCACGGTGGAATCCAGGTTTTTCGCCGCGCGGTAGACCCAGGAACGCTGTGCCCGATTGAAAGGTAATTCCTCCCGGTCCAGTGCGAAGAAATACTGGCGGAAAAACTCTCCCAGGTGTTCAAAGAAATAACGGAACCTGCCGATGACCGGGTAATTGCGACGTATCGTCTGCTCGGTCTGGGTAACGTCGACAATATACATATAGACGACTGCCACAATCGTGAGCACGATCAGGAAGGCCATCACCAGGGTGGTAATTTCGAGAAAATTCACAGCGAATACCCGCAGTGTGTCCATACTCATTTCCATTACTTGACTCCTTGCCTTGTCGCCGCCCAGGTCTCGATCGAAGGATGGGCAAACTAGTGTTAATCTAAAAAAGCGCAGGATCAGTATCACACGCCGGCAGCAGATATCGATTGATCCACCTCACTCAGGTTGACCTCAATTCATGACTGGAAGTTCACTATGACCGACCCTGAAAATGCAGCTATCGCTATCGATTATTTCTCCGACGTACTTTGCATCTGGGCCTGGATAGCCCAGCCGAGGCTTGAAGAACTGCATCGGGAGTATGGGGAGAGAGTGCAAATCCGACATCGTTTTGTGGATATCTTTGGAAACAGCCATGAAAAAATACCCCGTCAGTGGGGGGGAGAAGGGTCCTTCGAGCGCTTCGCCGACCACGTGGCGCAAGTGGCCTCCGGGTTTGAACATGCCCGTGTGCACGAGGACGTCTGGCGCCGACTTCGACCTCCCTCTTCCCTACAGGCACACCTGTTCCTGAAAGCGGTTGAGATAAATGGGGGGCCACAGGGCGTGGAATTAATGGCACACGGGGTACGCCAGGCGTTTTTCTGTAGGGGCAGGAACATAGGTGATCTCGGAACACTTCTGGATATTGCCGAGAACAATGGGATTGAACGTACAAATCTAAAACAGGCGATCGACGATGGCAGGGCAATCGCGGCTCTCAGTGCCGATATGCGTTCTGCCGCAGACCAGGGCGTGAAGGGTAGCCCTACCTGGGTACTCAACGACGGTCGGCAGGTGCTGTATGGCAACATCGGTTACCGCATACTCAGTGCAAACATCGAGGAAATGCTTAAACATCCCGGGAACGAGGCGAGTTGGTGTTGACTGTTCAATCAGTCCTCGGAAGGCGACAGGGTCAGCCCTTTAACAGCACGCCATAGCGGGCAAGGGTCTGAACCACGTTTTCAAAAAGAATTGTGATATCCAGCACGAAATTGCGATCCGCCTCTGACAATTCCTTCTCACTATTAAAATAGTTATGTCGCATTTTCGTCATCAGGGCACTGCGATCCTGGGTGAGTGTCTCCAGGGTATCTATTTCACTCTCATCCTGGCTTTGAATGGCATCGATGGCGGTGAGCATGATGAAATCCGCGCTTTCCATGATGACATTACCCAAATCTCGTGCCTTCGATGAAATATCCCGACGCGACATTCCGGTGGTCAGCTGGAACACGATATCCTCGAAACGACGCAATTGTTCCTGCATCTTGGTTACCCGGATCAAATCATCAGAACTGGCGGTATTCAAGCCGAGGCGTGAAATTTCTGCGAGTGTCTCGTTAATTTTCCTGGATATCTCAATAAATGCCTCGTGATAAGCGGCCGGGGATTCGTGCCTGGCAGCCGAGCCCTCCCGCAGGGCGTCGATGTAAAGTGGCAGGCGCTCCAGCAGGCGCCCCTGTTCCCGTTCCACCAGCAACAAACCGGTTTCAGGCGAGTCTGCTGCATTCTTGTGCAGGTACATCGTCTCTGACAGGACCTCGGTGGCGGAGGGCGGGAACTTCTGTTCGATCCAGGTAAATACGGGATTGCGCACCAGAACCGCCAGCCCGGCGGCGCCGAACTGGAAAACCAGGGCGACCACAATCGCCTGGGCGCTGACCGCGTCACTGGCGGAGCGGGCCAGGGCCATCAACAGTGGCGGGCCGGCGACCTGTTCAAGATAAAACAGCAGGACAAAAAACAGGGTCGCGATAACATCAAAGGAGATCTGCGTGATCACCACCTCACGCGCACTGCCTTTGGAGTGAAATGAGAAAATCCAGGTCAGTATCCCGGTGCCCGCCTGTGCCCCGAAGATGGCCATGGCCGCTTCCTCGAGCCCGAACAGGCCCGAAGAGGCCATGGCGATGGTAATCAGCATGATAGCGATATTCGACTGGACAATCAGGGTAAATATCAGCCCCATCACAAAACTCAGCAGGTAAGCCCCGTGTAGAAACTGCACCAGGTCGGAGACCTCCTCCATAGCGGCAAACCCCGCGGCACCGTTTTTTACCAGGAACAGCCCGAACATGATCATGCCCAGGCCGAACATGGCGCCATAGCCCTGGACCAGTCTCTTAGGGTAATGGAAGGTGAGTCCAAAGGCCGTGACGCCGAGCAGCATCAGGGCGAAAATTTTTACCGATAGCATGGAGACAAAAGCGATCAGACTGCTGCCCGCATTTCCCCAGTAGACCATGGGTGCTGCCTGGCGAGGTTTGATCAGACCCGCCTGTACAAAGTCCGACAGGATAAACGCCGTTGCCTTGCCGCTCTGGGTAAAGAATCCCAGGAACAGTCCCCACAGAAACATGCCCACTCGATTCCTGCTGACCCGGGTAATAATTTCACTGACGGTGCCGCTGGTCATCTGTTGCAGGTAGTCTCCAGCAAAATGAATGCCCACCAGGAAAATACCGGCACCGCCGAAGATCAGGGCAAACAACTCACCAGGCGGCTGGTTGGTGCTCTCCAGTTTTATCGCCGCTGACAAATCCTGGGGAAAAAGGCCCGCAAGCAGAAGCACAGATAAGAAAGGGATATATCTTTTCATACCAATCCGTCTATAAATGGCAGGAGGAGGACACTAGAGAACGATCCCCTCCAGTAACAGCTCAGAGGCCTGTTCGCTGCGCTCGGCCGAAACTTTTTTCATCACCTGCAGGAACTCCGGATACTCGGAACTGATAGCATCGTATTGCGCCTTGTCGAGTATCAGCACTTCACAGTAATCACAGGCCCGCACAGAAGCGCTGCGTTGTTCCTGTAAAGCCAGGGAGAGGTAACCGAAGTAATCACCGGGGCCCAGCCGGCCGAACAGCTCTTCTTTCTCGCCGGCCAGGATCTCAACATCTCCCCGGGTGATAAACACAATACTTTTGCCCGTCTCCCCCTGCTGAACCAGGTCGTTGCCGGGCGCGTAGGTGGCGGGCTGCAGCGCGAGTAACAGTTTATTGCGCAGCACGGGGGTACAGTGCCGAAACAGGGGCACCTTGTCGAGCACATCCCGGGCGAGATGTGACATGATGTCCAGGCGCAGGGATTCGGGCAGGTCCTGCAACAGAGTCGTCTCTTCAAGGCCCTTTTGCCGTTCCCACAGGTATTCATAGTAATTGTGTACCCGGGTACTGAGATAAGCCGGAATCCGGCGTGCTCGCAGATATTGCTCCACCGACTCCATGTGTTCCCAGTGACTGTTCTTGGCCGCCTGAAGGTTGCTCAGCAGCGATGCTACACCACCGATGATGAATGCATACAGGGAGGCGCCGATCAGCATAATCACCACCGCGAGCAAGTACTCACTGGTTCTGCCCGGGGAGATATCACCGTAGCCCACGGTGGTCATGGTGGTGATGGTCCAGTACATGGAACGAATGTACTGGGTCACCGGGTCACTGCCCTCTATGCCTGCCGCCACTACCCAGCTATCCTCGGGGAAGCCATCACGGTAAGCGATGGCAAACCACAGACAGGCAATGCAGTGAGTGAAGATAAGCACCACTCCCACGTATTTCATCACCCGCAGGTAACCGGGATTGGTCCAACTGAAGACCTCCCAGCGCCGCAGGATGATGAAGAAACGGAACAGGCGTAAAAGAGCCAGCAGGCGCACCAGCAGGGCGCCGGAAAAAACACCAACCTGAGGATCGCCGGCAAGCAACAACAAGGCGGCGAGTGGGAAGTTGGCCAACAGATCAATGGCGAAATGGCCGCGTATATAGTGTTGTCGGACCTTTCCAGAGTCCAGGATTTCTGACCCGCCCTCGCGATAAGAGGTGAAAAAGTTGAGCCCGATGTCAGCGAGGAATACCAGGCTGATGAAAAACATCAGGCCGTTGTGCACCCTCGAAGCGTCGTGCAGGAAAGCCAGTTGATAGGGGATCAGCACACAACTCAACAAGATCAGCGCCAGGATCATCGCATCCCAGCACAGACGAAAAGCCGACTGCTCCCGTATCATCACCTGCTACCCAGGAGTTTCTTCTCAGCCGCCAAGGGCCTCCTGTTCACTGGCGAACACGTTGAGAATGGCGCTGAAACCTGACACCTCAAATACCTCGGTGGCCATTTCGTTCAGGGAGCAGACCCTGAGGTCTCCTCCCGACGCCTTGAGTTTTTTTGCCGTAGCCAACAGCAGGCGCAGGCCGCTGCTGCTGATATAGCTCAGATGCTCGAAGTTGATCAGCAATTTACTGACTCCTGCATCGAGCAGCGAATTTATTTCACCTTCGGCCGCCGGGGTAGTATTGGTATCCAGTTTGCCATTCAGCATAACGACCTTGGTGTCGCCTTCGTCGCGGGTTGAAATCTCCATAGAATTACCTCGTTATCATGAATCCAGGTGTTTAATTAAAGTGACAATATTGCGGTTGTGGCGGCGCTGGTAGCCGGTTTCATCCATGGTGTTCTTTACTAACATTATCCCCAGGCCGCCAATTTCTCTATCTTCAACCGACAGGGTGATGTCCGGATCTTCACGGGTAAAGGGATTGAAGGGCATGCCGTCGTCGGAAATACTGATTGTAAGGCGGTTTTCTGCACAGTTCACAATCACCTCAATGCTGTGAGCGTCCTCGTCGGAGTAGGCGTAGGAAATCACGTTGGCCAACAGCTCGTCGAACACCATGTTGATCTTCAGGGACACCGGCATCTGGATACCGCACTGTTCAGCAAATTCATTGAAGCGGTCGTTGACCCGATCGATCTCAGACAGCTGATTGGTAACGGCAATTTCCAGGGTTTCGCCCGCAGCCGTCCGGGGTACAGTGTCATAACGCAGAGCGAGAATAGTAATATCGTCCGCCTGCTCTGCTTCTCCGGCGAAACTTTCCACGGACTCCAGCGTGGCATTTACCAGCGTATTCAACACCTTTGTGGACGCCGATTGAAACAAGTCGATTACCCGTTGTTCACCATACAACTGATCGCCAACATCCATCGCCTCGGTGATGCCATCGGTAAATATCAGCAACTGGTCATCCTGGTCCAGACTGACCCGGTCCTCGCCGTAGGCCAGGCCGTCCATCGCGCCCACCACCGGGCCGTGCACCTGCTTCAGGGTCTCGATTATTCCGTCCGCTCGTTTGAGATAAGGATAGGGATGACCGGCATTGGTATAACGAAATTCTCCAGTTCCGACATCGAGCAGACCGAGGAACAGCGTGATGAACATGCAAGAGGGGTTGTCCTGGCTGATTTCGTCGTTGACCCGGGTGATGATACTGGCCGGGGAATGGTCCTCTGCAGCGGTGGATTTGATCATGGTCTTGGTGACCGCCATGAACAGGGCGGCAGGTACACCTTTTCCGGAAACGTCCCCTACGCAGATGCAGAGCTTGTCCCGCTCGACAAAAAAGTAGTCGTAGAAATCGCCACCGATTTCACGCGCCGGTTGCAGCAGTGCGTGGATATCGAACTCATCCCGATCCGGGAAGGCGGGAAAGGTATCGGGTACCATGCTCAGCTGGATATCGCGCCCGACATTCAGCTCTTCCTGCATACGCTCCTTCTGCCTGTTGATAACGGCGTAGGCCGCCTGCAACTCATCCATATTGCGTTTCAGGGCCAAGTGCGTTTTTACCCGAGCCTTGAGCAGGGGTGGGTTGACCGGCTTCAGGATATAATCGGCGGCGCCCAGTTTAAAGCCTTCTGCTTCGTCCGCGGTCTCTCCCTTGGCAGTTAGGAAAATCACCGGGATATCTTTGGTAACCGGGTCTGCCTTCAACTGACGACAGACCTCGTAGCCGTCTATCTCCGGCATCATGATATCCAGCAGGATCAGGTCGGGGGACTGTGACTGGGCGATCTTGAGTGCGATGTGGCCGTTCACCGCCACCTTAATGTGGTAATCGTCACTTAAGATGCCCTTCACCACATCAAGATTTTCCGGGGTATCGTCTACTGCCAGCACCGTGGGTCTCAAATCTTCAGCTGCCATATGGGGACTCCACCAGTCAGGCCTTGAGTTCATTGAGCAGCGCGGCGGCCGCGTCATAGTCGTACTGGCCCAGCAGTTTCTGTATTTTTTTCAGCAGCTGTAGGACGTCTGGATCGCCAACACGCTCTATCAACTCCTCCAGGGTGTCACCGGCCTCGCCATCGTACTCGGAAATCTGTTGGCCCAGTTCCGCCAGTCGTTCATTACAATCCTCCGGCAGCGGCTCAACGGGAGTATCCCTGGGTTCTTGGGCATCAACCAGCGCGCCGTTGATGGCACTGATTACCCGTTCGAGCTCCATTTCCGTATCTGCCAGCAACTGCGCATGGTCGCCGTCCGGGGACTCTTTCAAACTGTGTTCCAGCTCCGCACCCAGGCGCTGCAACTCCCCCGCCCCTATGCTGCCACCGACACCCTTCAGGGTATGGGCGAGTCGTACAGCGGTATCCCTGTCACCCTGTTCCCGCGCGGCGAGGATTTCACCGATGGCTCCCGCCTGGTTATCCACGAACTTACGCAACAGCTTACGATAGCTACCGACATTGCCGCCGATGCCCGCGATACCAGCCTCGGTATCTATCCCCGGAATAAGCAGCGATCCCGCATCACCCCCGGGGTCTGTGATCATCTGTGCCTCAGCCACTTCCGGAACAATCCGTTCCCCTGGCTCTATCCAGGTGAGCAGGGTCGAATACAATTCCTTGGGGTCAATAGGCTTATTAAGGTGGGCATTCATGCCGGCAGCCAGGGAACGCTCCCGATCCTCTACCGTGGCGTTTGCGGTCATCGCCAGTACTGGCAATTTATCCCAGGCCCTGTTTTCGCGGATTTTTCCAGTGGCGGTATATCCGTCCATCACTGGCATCTGTATGTCCATCAGCACGCAATCGTAGTCATTGCTTTCCAGCATTTCCAGCGCCTGCTGCCCGTGAACGGCAACATCCACCACGAACCTGGCCTGTTCGAGCAGTTCACTGGCCACCTGCTGGTTGATCTCGTTATCCTCAACCAACAGTATCCGCGCCCCCTGCACAGGCTTCAGGACTTCCATGTCGATAGCACCGCGTGACCGACGCTCGCGCATGGTACCCGCCATATCGTGACCGAATACCTGCATAATGGCGTCGAACAGGTGCGAAGGGCTGATCGGCTTGGCCAGGAAGGTGTCGATATGTTCCGCACCGGGTTTCTCGGTAAGCTCATTGCCGAGGAAAGCCGACACCAGTATAAGCTTCGGTTGCCTGGGCAAATTCGCCAGGGCCTTGATCTTCGTCGCCAGGTCAAGGCCGCTCATCCCGGGCATCATCCAGTCCAGCAGCACCAGGTCGTAGGGTTTTTCACAGTCCGTCAATTCGGCCAGGGCATCCTCACCATTAGAGACCAGGGTGGTGTCGAAGGTGAAGGACTGAAGATAATTTTCCATGATTATGAGGGAAGTAGCGTTGTCATCCACTACCAGCGCGTGCAAACCTTCGACATCCGTGGTGGGCTCGAACACCCGCTTGCGAACTTCCTTTCCAACGCCCAACTCCACATCAAATCCGAAGGTGCTGCCCTCCCCTTCCCTGCTTTCTACCCAGATCTTACCATTCATCATTTCCACCAACTGCTTGGAAATGGCCAGGCCAAGACCGGTACCGCCATATTTACGCGTGGTCGAAGTATCCGCCTGGGAAAATGACTGGAATAGCCTGGACTGCTGCTCTGGAGTCATGCCGATACCCGTGTCACGCACCGTACACTGCAACACCACGCGGTCATCCTTGCGGCCACTTAATTTGATCGATACAAGAATGTCACCGGATTCGGTAAACTTCGCCGCATTGTTACAGAGGTTGACAAGTATCTGCCCAAGACGCAGGGGATCGCCGATAAGCACCGGGGGCACCTCCGGCGAGCGGTCGAACATCAGCTCCAGGCCTTTCTCCTGGGTCTTGATCAACACCACTGTCGCAAGATTTTCCAACACCTCGTCAATCTCAAAAGGGATGGATTCAATTTCGAGTTTGCCCGCCTCGATCTTCGAGAAGTCCAGAATATCGTTGATGATGCCCAGCAGGGCGTTTGCCGAGGCATGAATCTTGTCCAGGTAATCCTGTTGCTTGGAGTTCAGTTCGGTTTTCAGGCACAAATCACTGAGACCGATAATCGCGTTCATCGGGGTGCGGATCTCGTGGCTCATATTGGCGAGGAAGTCACCCTTGGCCTGGTTGGCGTTATCGGCGGCCTCCTTGGCGCGTTTGAGTTCTTCCGCCACTTCCCTTCGCTCATAAACCCGACTCAACTGGTCGCCAATATTGTGGGCGAACTTCAGGTCACCCTCGTCGAGACTTGTTTCCCGGTCAACGAACATTTCCAGCACTGCGATAGTCCTGTCCCCGACCACCACAGGTAAGCCAATCCCGCACCGCAACCCCAACTCTCCCCCAAGTTTGTTACGCACAAAATTAGGGTCGGCCAGCAGGTCGGGGATCCAATGGGCCTGTCTTGATTCCGCAACCCGCCCCGGTAGCCCCTCGCCCATCCTAAAGGTGGTTTCTTCCGTCAATTCTCTGAAAGACGAAAATTTTGAACGGTCCGACAAATGCCAGAATCCTGTCGGGAGGAGTCTTTCACCCTTCTCGTCTGCCAGGTAGATATGCCCCACCGGCCAATCGATTGTCTCGCAGAACGAATCGAGCACCTGTTGCAACGCGTCTTCGAAGGATTCAGTAGTCGCACCTATTGCCGCCACACGATCCAGCAGCCGCTGCAGCATCAGCTGCTGCTGATCCCGGGCCTCCCTTTCCTTAACCTCGGTGATATCCCGCAGCAGGCCAATAAAAGTATCCTCACCACCCACGCTCACTCTGGAAACTTTGACCTCCAGCGGAAACAGGCTCCCGTCCTTGCGGCATCCATGTACCTCGCGCATTTTATCGACCACCGAGGAGGGGCGCGAGGAATCGTATTTTTCCAGGTATAGATCGTGCTCCAGGGCGACCGGTTTCGGCATCAGAATCTTGAGATTCTTACCGATCGCGTAGTCAGCCTCGTAACCAAAAATCGATTCGGCAGACTTGTTGAAGGTCTGGATGACACCATGGCTGTCGATCGT
>JAACFI010000351.1 GCA_009937575.1 Haliea sp. | reverse complement strand
GCCTATCCCCTGCCGCCACCGGAATCGGCTACCTACCGCAGCGACCCACGCATCGCCCGGGTCCAGGCAGACCTGGACCGGGTAGACAGGCTGGTTCCGGAATTCAAGACCATGCACCCCATGGGCGCCGAGCGCGCGCAGGAATGTGTTGCCATCACCTCCCACGACTTCACCTCGATGATCTACCAGGTGCAGTTCAACGTGCCCACCTATGATCAGTGGGTCGCCGATTGCGATATGTCCTCCGCGCTGCGCTGGCACCGCCGTTTCCTGCAGGTACTGCAGTGGAAGGCACCGGGAAAACGCTGGGCGCTCAAGTCGCCCCAGCATATCTGGCACCTGGAACAGGTCCACCGCGCGTATCCCAATGCACTGTTCGTACAGACCCACCGGGACCCGGTGCGAGTACTGATTTCCATGAGTAACCTGGCGGCCACCCTTCACAGGCTTTCCAGCGACAGCGTGGACCTGCCCGCAATCACCCGTTACTACGCCGGTGCGCTGGCACGGGGTTACGACCACACGGTGCACTATCGCAAGTCCGGCAAGCTGCCCTCCAACCAGGTGGTCGACCTGTATTTCAGGGATTTCATCGGCGACCAGGTGGGCACCGTACGCCGGGCGTACCAGCACTTCGGCCTGGATTTGTCGGACCAGGCGGCAAAGTCGATGGAAGCGTTCCTCACGGACAACCCGGCGGACAAGCACGGTAAACACCGCTACAGCCTGGCAGATACCGGAATGAATGAGGGCGAACTGAGGCACCTGTTCGCCGGGTACCAGGACTATTTCCAGGTGCCCACCGAAGCGCTGGATTAATCCCATGCACGAGGCATCGCCCCCTAGATGTCACCGCTTAATGACCTGATTGATCATTGAGGCTGCCAGCATGCCGGCTAGCATATAGCAAGTACCAAATTAACATCCCGTCAACCAGGTATCAGGAAGAACAGCGATGTACAAAAAACAAAGCCACAGCGTCAACTACCTGTTACGCCTGCTTGGCTTAAGCCCTTTATTCGCCGCCATTGCCCTACCGGTGGAAGCTCAGGTTCTCGAAGAAGTTATAGTAGTTGCAAGGAAGCGCGTGGAAAATCTCCAGGATACCCCGGTGGCCGTTACCGCATTCGGCGCCGACAGTATGCGCGAGGCGCAGATCAATAATCTCGCGGACCTGTCGCGCCAGGTACCCGGCCTGAGCAATACTGACGGCGCCAAGTTCTCGGGGCTCACCATTCGCGGCGTCGGTGCCCGGGTCAACCAGGCCAAGGTCGACCCCGGAGTCGGGGTCTACGTGGATGGCCTGTTCATCCCCCGGGGGGATACCCAACTGGTAGATGTTGTCGACATGGAATCAATTCAGGTACTGCGGGGTCCGCAGGGCACACTGTTCGGCAAGAACACCGCCGGCGGTGCGATCCTGATGAGCTCACAGAAACCCGGGGAGGAGTTCGAGGGGCATGTCGAAGTGAAGCTGGGCGATTACGACCAGCAGGACCTGAGCGTACGGATTGGTGGCCCGCTTATCGGCGACAAGCTCTACGGCGCCCTGACCTTCGACACGCGAAATTCAGACGGCTACATGGAGGACTACATTACCGGCAGGGAATACGGGGACATCGATCGCCAGGCGGTAGTGGCGCAACTGCGGTATCTGCCCACAGAAAACCTGACCGTCGACTTCATTGCCCTGTGGGGCGAATCCAAGGAGCGGGCTGCCCCCAGGACCTGTATCCAGGCCAATGCCAGCGCCAGGCTGCAGACCCTGGCGACACCAGGTTTCCAAACGCCCTATGGGGAAATGTGTGAGCTCAGCGAGAGCCTGGCGAAAGACGAAAAGGTACTCATGGATCAGCGTCCACTGGATTACGACGTAACCAACAACCTGGCGGGACTGACCCTGGAATGGGACATCGGTGATTTCCAGCTGAAGAGCATCACCGGCTACCTGTACCAGGATGACCTCAGCCGTGACTCCGACCAGGACGCCGTCCCGTCTTTATCTATCGGCAACTTCAGCGCCACCAACCGCCATCTCGATGGCAATGGCCTGAGCGGAAGCGATGAAGAACGGACCTTTATGTCCCAGGAATTCAACCTGTTCGGCAGTGCCTTTGAGGAGAAGCTGGACTACACTCTCGGGCTCTATGGATCCGATGAAGAAATTGACGATAACCCGGGCGGGAACAGCCTTACCTGGAGCGGCTATACGGGCCTCGATTCCGACGGGGGCGACGTGTTGCTATTACCGCCCTCTGCAGCGGGCCTGCGTAACCCGAGTGTCACCCAGTTGACAGGCCAGTCATTGGCCGCATTCGGCCAGTTCATTTACCACTTCAGTGACACGTGGGAATTTGCCCTGGGGGGCCGTTATACCTGGGAGGAAAAGGATATTGACCAGGATAATTACCTGGCTACAGCACCCGGGTTTTTCACAATGCCCCGCGATCAATTCGACCAGTTGGAAAACGCGCTGCAACCTCTGGAAGTAGACTCCGACAACCCCAAACTGAAAGATGACGATGACTGGACCGAGTTCTCTCCATCCGCCACGTTGACCATGTTTGCCCCAGACAGCTGGACCGATGGCTTCCTCAATTCAGGCATGTTCTATCTGACTTACAGCGAGGGTTTCAAGGCCGGCGGATTCAGTGATTTCGGCGGAGAACTGTTTTCCTTTGACCCGGAGACAGTGGAGAACATCGAATTCGGTTTCAAGATGGACATGTTCGATCATCGCATTCGACTCAACGGCGCTGTCTACAGCATGGACTACGACGATATGCAATTGGGCGTGACGCGTACCTTCGGCGATCTCAACAGCTCCTTCGGCATTACCAATGCAGGCAGCTCAGAGGTGGACGGCGCTGAACTGGAGGTGGTTTTCCTGCCACTGGATGGCCTGACGCTCAGCCTGACGGGAAGCTATATTGACGCTTCCTTCACTGACTTTGAAGACGAATTCACCAACGATCAGAATGAAATAGAATTGGCGGATCGATCCGATGAAAACTTCGCCTACCTGCCGGAACAGACCTATTCCTGGGTAGTTCAATACGACTGGGATACCAGGTTCGGAGTAATCACACCCAGAATCAGTGGCTACTACAAGGATGAGGTGTATATAGGACAGGAGCCCGCGGCCTTCGAATTTGAGGACGGTCCTGCCACCCTGGACGACTACACCGTATGGAACGCCAGGCTATCGTTCCAGTCCAGCATGGTCGAGGGCCTGGAGCTGGCGGTAGTCGCCAACAACTTTACCGATGAATTCTACTACGGCACAGGGAACCTGAACGCCGGCCTGGTCGGTGCCGCCTCGGTAGTCGCCGGCAGACCCCGGCACTATGGCATGGAGTTTTATTACACTTGGTAAATTGCACTTCGATGAAATTCTGGCAGGCCATTACCTGGTCGGAAACCGACCAGCTGCTTGAGATCGCTCGCTTCGCCGAGGAACTTGGCTTTCATGGGCTGATGAGTGGCGACCACGCGGTATACCCGGAGTCCATCTCTCCGGACTACCCCTACTCAGACAGCGGCATGCCGCCGATGCAATCTGACGATGAGTACCCGGACCAGACCGCCATCTTCGCCGCCATGGCGGCGGTCACCACAACATTGCATTTCACCTGCGGCGTCTACGTGCTGCCCCTGCGCAATCCTCACGAGGTGGCCCGGGCCTGCGCCACATTGGCGATCCTCAGTGATAACCGTTTTATCCTCGGCGCCGGTGTCGGCTGGATGAAGGAGGAGTTCGACATCTACGGGGTGGATTTCAGAACCCGCGGCAAGCGTACCGTCGAGATGATCGAGGTGCTGCACAAGCTGTGGCGCGGCGGGATGGTAGAACATCGCGGCGAGCATTTCGACTTTCCCCGGGTACAGTTGAGCCCGGCGCCGGCGACTCCTCCACCCATCTACGTCGGCGGCGCCAGCGAAGTGGCCCTGAAACGGGCCGCGCGCAATGATGGCTATATCGGTGCCGGTACCCTGCCGCAGGATGTGGCGCCACTGTTAAAGCGACTGGAGGAACTGCGCCGCGAATACGGGCGCGATCACCTGCCCTTCGAGGCGATGCTGGGGATCAGTGCGGAGCCGAGCCTGGATTTGTTCAAGCAACTGCAGGATGACGGCCTGGAGAGTACGGTGGCGCCGCCGTTTATGTATTCAATGGGCAAGCGGCATTCCGGCATCGATGAGAAGAAACGGGTTATGGAGCAATTCGCCGAGGACATTATCCGGCATTTTTGATCGAGGAGGATGGTGCGCGGTGCGCACCCTACGGATTCTCCGATCCAAGGTAGGGTGCGCTCCGCGCAGAGCCTACCCCTCTTTATCGGGTACCATAAAACTACATCTCGTCGGGAACGTCGTACAACTCCTGGTACCGCCTGAACAATGCCCGTTCCTTCGACCTCGCCTCATCCACCCGGTAATCGTGCTTCCCAAACTTGCCTTTGGGCTTTGACGCCAGGTACTCCATCATCCTACCCCTGGCCTCCTCGCCCAGGGTCATACCAAAGTGCCCATAAATACTCCCCATGCACCC
>JAACFI010000350.1 GCA_009937575.1 Haliea sp. | reverse complement strand
AGGGGAATTTGAAATGTAATCCTGGTGGTACCTCTTTTAGATGCTTACCGAATCGCTGTACAACAGCCACAGAGTCACTGGGCACCGTGTAATAGGATGACCAAACGCTCAATCCGACAAGAAGCAGGATGAAAAACACCGACATTCCACCGAAGCTACCACCAGGCAACAGGCGCTTCAGGGGGGCTAGCCCACGCTTGATAAGTAATTCAAGATCGGGAGGATTTGTGGATTGGGAGTGCCAAGGACTACCAGAGTCATCATCTTTTTGGGACGGCATGAAATTTTGCCTTTAGGTAGTAACAGGCAAAATTGCCTGCTGCTGCTCTCTATATGGGGGCGGCAAGGACAGTTTGCAAGGGGCAAGTCAATTAAAGTGAATCTTGCCGCCAAACTAAATATCTGGCCGAAGATGGGAATACCAGAAACCCTGGGAAGATCGAGCAGCGTTGGCCGGGGTTTGGCGGGCATCCTGGCCCCCGAAAGCGAGTTATTGAGAGTTCCTGGTTGAAGGATGCGATAAGCGCCATAGATTCAACGGCTTACCGACCAGACGGTGAATTGAAAGAATCGGTGGACCAGGACGCAGGGACATACACCCCCGGCCCGTCGTTTCCACGCGCCCTGTCTGATCAGGAAGTTATGTGCTTTATGTGCTAATATAACTCCCCATTCTGCGCTACGGATTCTATCGGCAGATAGCCGAATGCTCCCTGGTCCTTCAGGGACGAACAGCTTTATTTCAGCGATCATTGCTCTCCAAACCATCACCAGGACGATGGTTGGCCTGAAGATCACCTTTCAATTACCTGGCGCAACCCACAGGAAGAAAGAACGAACAAGTAATAGGGAAGACAACGCTATCAGCCAAATCAGTGAGCCTACAGAGAATCTTCGCAACATTGACCCACGACCAGGGTGGGAGTCTCTCAAATCTATCGTCCTCATCGGTAACCACCTCCCCAGGCTGTGTGGTATCGCCACATTCACCACGCACCTGCTTGAATCCATCGCCTTGAACGCACCGGACAAAACCTGTTGGGCGGTCGCGATGAACGACCGGCCAGAAGGTTATTCTTACCCGTCTCAGGTGCGCTGCGAGATCAACCAGAGTCAACTGAACGAATACGGCCTGGCGGCCGATTTGTGCAACCTTAACCAGGTGGATGTGGTCTGCCTCCAACATGAATACGGCATTTTCGGGGGCAAGCGGGGCAGCTTCATCATCGAGCTGTTGCGTGATCTCAAGATGCCGGTCGTGACGACTCTGCACACAATCCTGAAGGATCCGAACATTCAGGAACGGCAAATCATGATGCAACTTGCCGAGTTCTCAGACCGGCTGGTGGTGATGAGTGAGCGCTCAGTTGAATTCCTGCGCGATATCTACCAAGTGCCGGAGGAAAAGATCGTCCTGATACATCACGGTATCCCTGACGTGCCGTTTGTCGATTCTGACGCCTACAAGGAAAAATTAGACGTATCCGGAAAAAAGGTAATCCTGACCTTCGGTCTGCTTTCGCCGAGCAAGGGCATTGAAGTGGTGATCGATGCTCTGCCGGAGATTGTGAAAACCCACCCTCAGGTCATCTATATGGTGATAGGTGCAACCCATCCACACCACAAGGCGGAACAGGGAGAGGATTACAGAATCGGCCTGCATATGCGTGCAAAAGAACTCGGTGTCGCGGACCACATTATTTTTCACGACCGTTTCGTCGCCGACGAAGACCTGTTGGAGTTTATCGGTGCGGCAGATATTTATGTCACCCCGTACTTGAATGAAGCGCAGATTATTTCCGGCACACTCGCCTACGCGCTGGGGATGGGCAAAGCCGTGGTATCCACGCCCTACTGGCACGCTCAGGAGCTGCTTGCCGATGATCGGGGCCGGCTGGTTCCATTCCGGGATCACGTCGCTTTGGCCCGGGAAGTCATCGACCTCCTGGATCATCCCGATGAACTACTCGCTACCCGGCAGCGGGCCTATAATTATGGCCGTAAGATGATCTGGAGCGACATAGGCCGCTCTTACCTGGATGTATTCGCAGAAGCCAAACGCCAGCGCTTGCGGACAAAAGTGCCCGAACGTCAGCTGGAGGCACTGGGGCTGCGCCAGCAACGGTTACCGGAAATCAAACTGGATCATTTGCGCCGCATGACCGATGGCACGGGTATGCTCCAGCATGCCAAGTACACGGTTGCGGATAGGTCGCATGGTTATTGTGTGGACGACAATGCCCGCGCGCTGATCGTCGCTGTCACGGCACAGGACCTCCAGCCGCTGGACTCCTCGCCCGGCGATTTGGCCGGCGTTTATTTGAGCTTTCTGGGCTATGCATTCAATGGCGAGACCGGCCGATTTCGCAACTTTATGTCCTATGATCGCCGCTGGCTCGAGGACACCGGCTCGGAGGATTCCCACGGTCGCGCAGTGTGGGGACTGGGCGTTGCGGTGGCATTGGCTCGGGATAAGGGGCAGGAGGGTTTTGCGGCCGACCTGTTCCATCGTGCGCTGGACGCGACCGAACATTTCACACATCCACGGGCGATGGCCTTCGCCATCATCGGTATTCATGCGTATCTTTCCTGCTACAGCGGAGACAGCCGCGCGAAACGAATGCGCAAGATACTTGCGGACCGGCTTATGCAACGGTTCAGGGATTTCGCCACCAATGACTGGCCCTGGTGTGATGATCATCTGAGCTACGACAACGCGCGGTTGTCAGAGGCTTTGCTGCTGTCCGGGCAGTGGCTCCCCGACCGTGAGATGCTGGATACGGGGCTGCGCTCGCTCGACTGGTTAAAGCGGGTTCAGACCGATGAGGCAGGCCGACACTTCGCCGCTATCGGCAATCAGGGCTGGTATACACGCGGCGGTGAGAAAGCGCGATTCGATCAACAGCCCATCGAGGCGGCAGCGATGGTGGACGCCTGCATTGAGGCATTCAACTGCACGCGGGACGAGGAATGGATCGCTTATGCCTACCGGTGTCTCAACTGGTTCCAGGGCGAGAACGACTTGCGGGTTCCGCTCTACGATCACGCTACCGGGGGTTGCAGGGATGGACTGGAAGCGCAGGGGGCGAATCAGAATCAGGGCGCGGAGTCTTCTCTGTGCTGGCTCATGGCGTTACTCGCTGTTTACAACCACCGCGGCTGTGACCAGATTATGTTGGGGGAAGAGCTTGCACAGCCGGATGCCCGCGAGGCCTCGTAGGTGCTGTCATCGAAACCGGGTTGCTGGAGTTCGATGCTGCCAGCCTGGCCATCACCTGTGTCACCTGCAGTGTCACTATACCGCAGCGCTGATCACCCGAGGCATATGGGATGATCAATTCGTCCTGGTGGATGAGTGCGCCGCAACTATAAACCACGTTCGGGACGTACCCCTCCCGCTCATGCGCATTCGGCACCAGGATCGGCTCGTCAATCCGGCTGATGATACGGGTCGGATCTTCCAGGTCCAGCAACTCGATGCCGAGGCTGTAGGTGCGCATCGGGCCAACCCCGTGGGTGATCACCAGCCAGCCCTCAGGTGTTTCGATGGGCGAGCCGCTGTTTCCCATCTGTATGAATTCGTAAGGGAACTCAGGCTCCTGCAGAATTTGGGCCTGCTGCCAGAAGTGTAGATTGTCTGAAAACATGATCGCGTTGTTCTCACCGTCCTGGCGTGACAGCATTACGTATTTACCCCGAATCTTTCTCGGGAACAGGGCCATCCCCTTGCCCTGGACCTCGGCTCCGTTCAGCGTAATGACCGTGAACGAGAGGAAGTCACAGGTCTCGATGAGTTGTGGCAGGATCGTCTCTCCGTTGTACGCGGTATAGGTGGCGTAGTAGGTCACCGTGCCGTCGTCGTCGATGAAACGCACAAAACGGGCATCCTCGATCCCTTTGCGCTCGGATTCCGAAACGGGAAAGATCACCCGCTCGGAAATCGGGTGATCCTTGCGAAAGAAAATCTGGTAATTGGATTGTGCCAGCCACATCGCCATATCAATGGCATCTGTTTTCTCCTGTGGCAGGAACTGGCCGTTGTTCTGGAGCTCGGCGATCTTTCCCCGCAGATCATTGAAGGTGAAGTTGTCCGGCAGCTGGTTGAGGAGTTGGTGCGTGACCGCATTACTTGCTCCCATTTCCTGGAGTTTGAGTTGGAACAGGTGCCGGTCGTAGCTTGGATTGGGATGGATTTGTGGAGTGTCTACGTAGTCGCTCAGGGCATCGAAGTAGATATCGTTGTTACTGTCGATAATCCCGCTGCGAAATTCGATGGAGGAGATGTGGCCTTCACCGGTGGCACGGAAGCTCATAACGAACCGGCAAGAGCCTTCGGGATCCGTTTCCTGGTTTGCAACCTGCACGATAGAGGGGTTGAAAAATGCCGCCGCTTCCACCGAGTATTCCGCAGTAAAGTAAGTGCCAATCAGCAATCGCCGTTGCTTGGACACCTGGTCGATATCCGGCACAAAGCCGGCCACCCGTTCAAAATTCCGCTCCAGGCTCTGCCTGAAGTAGCGGTGACGGTGGGAGAAATCGTGCAAGACGGTTTCCAGTA
>JAACFI010000349.1 GCA_009937575.1 Haliea sp. | reverse complement strand
ACTGCGCACCATTTTCGGATCCGCAAAAAGTCCCTATATTTTGGCTTTCAAACGGCCCCGCTTTGAGGCAAAATGCGCCCCTTGTTTTTCACGAGGATTATTGCCTGATGGCAAAAGAAGACCAGATAGAAATGGAAGGCGAGGTGATCGACACCCTGCCCAACACCACCTTTCGGGTGCAGCTGGAGAACGGCCACGTTGTGACCGCGCATATCTCCGGCAAAATGCGCAAAAACTATATTCGTATTCTGACCGGTGACAAGGTTCGCGTTGAACTGACTCCCTACGACCTGACCAAAGGGCGCATCACCTACCGTGAGCGCTAGGATCGGCTAGCTCTCCTGGAGCTCAGCCTCCTCCTCTTCAATCGTTACTTCCAGCTTGTCGTCTGCCTTGTTCAGGCGGACCAGTGCGGTGCCGCCTGACTGGGCCAGGGCTCCGAACAGGACCATCTCGGCCAGTGGCTTCTTGATGTGTTCCTGGATCACCCGCTCCATCGGCCGCGCGCCCATGTGGATGTCGTAGCCCTTCTCCACCAGCCACAGGCGGGCGTCCTCGTCCACGTCGATGGTGACGCGTTTTTCGTCCAGTTGACCCTGCAGCTCGGTCAGGAACTTGTCCACCACGGTGAGTATCACGTCCTCGCCCAAGGGCTGGAACTGCACGATGCTGTCCAGGCGGTTGCGAAATTCCGGCGTGAACATGCGGTTGATCGCTTCCATGCCGTCGGTGCTGTGATCCTGGGTGGTAAAACCGATAGTGCGGCGGCTGATACTCTCGGCACCGGCATTGGTGGTCATCACCAGGATGACGTTGCGGAAATCTGCCTGCCGGCCGTTGTTGTCCGTCAGGGTGCCGTGGTCCATCACCTGCAGCAGCAGGTTGAATACCTCCGGGTGGGCCTTCTCGATCTCGTCCAGCAGCACCACCGAATGGGGGTGCTTGGTAACGGCGTCGGTGAGCAGGCCGCCCTGGTCGAAACCCACGTATCCTGGGGGCGCGCCGATCAGCCTGGAAACCGTGTGCCGCTCCATGTATTCGGACATATCGAAGCGAATCAGCTCCAGGCCGAGAATCCCAGCCAGTTGCCGGGTGACCTCGGTCTTGCCGACACCGGTGGGACCCGCCAACAGGAAAGAGCCGATGGGCTTGTCACCGGACCTGAGTCCCGCCCGGGCCAGCTTGATGGACGTGGCGAGGCTGGCGATCGCGTCGTCCTGGCCAAACACCACCATCTTGAGGTTCTGTTCCAGTTTGGACAGGGTCTCCTTGTCGTTGCTGCTGACCGTCTTGGGGGGAATACGGGCTATCTTGGCGATGACGCTCTCGATGTCGCCCACGCCCACCACCTTCTTGCGCTTGGAGGGCGGTTGCAACTGCTGGTAGGCTCCCGCCTCGTCGATCACATCGATGGCCTTGTCGGGCAGGAAGCGGTCGGTGATGTAGCGGGCCGACAGGTCGGTAGCCACCCGCAGGGCCTTGTCGGTGTAGCGCAGGCCGTGGTGCTCCTCGAACCGGGACTTCAGGCCCTTCAGGATCTTATAGGCGTCCTCCGGGCTGGGTTCCATCACGTCGATTTTCTGGAAGCGCCGGCTCAGGGCCTTGTCCTTGTCGAAGATGCCGCGGTACTCGTGGAAGGTGGTGGAGCCGATACAGCGCAGGCGACCAGAACTCAACAATGGCTTGAGCAGGTTACTGGCATCCATGACGCCCCCGGAGGCAGCACCGGCTCCTATAATGGTGTGTACCTCGTCGATGAACAGGATCGCGTGATCCCGTTTCTTGAGCTCTGCCAGCAGACCCTTGAAACGTTTTTCGAAATCCCCCCGGTACTTGGTGCCCGCCAGCAGGGAGCCCAGGTCCAGGGAATACACCACGCTGTCTTTCAGCATTGCGGGTACTTCGCCGTCGACGATTTTCTTGGCCAGCCCCTCGACGATGGCGGTCTTACCGACACCGGATTCCCCCACCAGCAGCGGGTTGTTCTTGCGCCGGCGGGCGAGGATCTGGGCAACCCGCTCCACCTCGTTGATACGACCGATCAGCGGGTCGATATGCCCGGCGGCGGCTTCCTGGTTGAGGTTGGTGGCGTAGTTGTCGAGCGGGTTGGATTCACCGTCTTCACCGCCGCCCTCCTCGCCGGAAGCCTGGCCGGGCTCGGTGCTATCGCCGTCATTGGATACCTTGGAGATACCGTGGGTTATGAAATTGACCACGTCCAATCGCGCCACGCTCTGGGTCTTGAGAAAGAACACAGCCTGGCTTTCCTGTTCACTGAAGATCGCCACCAGCACATTGGCCCCGGTGACCTCACTCTTGCCGGAAGACTGCACGTGAAATACCGCCCGCTGCAGCACTCGCTGGAAGCCCAGGGTCGGCTGGGTATCGCGATCTTCCTCGTCTTCGGGTATCAGGGGTGTCGTGGCATCGACGAACTCGACCAGGTCGCCCCGCAGTCCGCCGATATCGGCGCCGCAGGCTTTCAGCACGCGAATGGCGTCATTGTTGTCCAGCAGGGCCAGTAACAGGTGCTCCACGGTCATAAATTCGTGGCGCTTGGCACGGGCGCCCCGAAAGGCGTCGTTCAGCGTCTGTTCCAGGTCTTTGCTCAGCATGGATACCGCTCCCCGGGCCTCAGCCCTCTGATGCCTCGATCTCGCACAACAGCGGGTGCTCGTGCTCCCGCGCGTACTGGTTCACCTGGGCGGCCTTGGTCTCGGCGATATCCCGTGTGAATATCCCGCATACGCCCTTGCCCTGTGTATGCACTGTCAGCATAACATGGGTGGCCTGTTCGCGGTTCATACGGAAAAACATCTCCAGCACCTCAACCACAAATTCCATGGGGGTATAGTCGTCGTTGATCAACACGACCTTGAACAACGGCGGCTTTTTGACTTCGGGTTTGGACTCCTTGAGCGCAAGCCCACCGTTGGAATCCTGTTCCTCGTCACTCATACGCCAGCCATTATCCTGCCGGATGTATTCCACTGCACCACTCACAATCAATTTGCTGCACAACTACTGAACATGGGCCCATTATACGGGATTTCAAGATGTGGCAAAGCGGCAACAAAAAAGGGCCCGTGAAAAACACGAGCCCTCTTCGACTAAGACTACTAGCCGTTTTACATGGAATCGACAATCGCCTGGCCGAACTCGGAGCAGGACAGCAGCGTTGCACCATCCATCAGGCGCTCGAAGTCGTAGGTGACGGTGCCGTTCTGGATGGCGCCGTTCATGCCGTTGATGATCAGGTCAGCGGCGTCGTTCCAGCCTATGTGACGCAACATCATCTCGGCGGAGAGGATCAGCGAGCCCGGGTTGACCTTGTCCTGTCCAGCATATTTTGGCGCGGTGCCGTGGGTGGCCTCGAACAGGGCAATGGTGTCAGACAGGTTGGCGCCCGGCGCGATACCGATGCCGCCCACCTGGGCCGCCAGCGCGTCAGACAGGTAGTCGCCGTTGAGGTTCAGGGTGGCGACCACGCTGTACTCTTTCGGACGGGTCAGTACCTGCTGCAACATGGCGTCGGCGATCACATCCTTGATAATGATTTCATTGCCGGTGTTGGGGTTCTTGATGGAGACCCAGGGGCCGCCGTCCAGCAGTTCGCCGCCGAATTCTTCCTGGGCCAGTTCGTAGCCCCAGTCGCGGAAGGCACCCTCGGTGAACTTCATGATATTGCCCTTGTGTACCAGGGTTACAGAGGGCAGGTCCTGGTCGATGGCGTACTGGATGGCCTTGCGCACCAGGCGCTTGGTACCTTCGGCGGAAACCGGCTTGATGCCGATACCCACGTTCTGCGGGAAGCGGATCTTGGTGGCGCCCATCTCGTTGATAATGAAATCGACCACCTTTTGTGCTTCCTCGGTACCCGCCTGGTACTCGATACCGGCGTAGATGTCCTCGGAGTTCTCGCGGAAGATCACCATGTTGCAGGCGCCGGGATCTTTTACCGGCGAAGGCACGCCCTCGAACCAGCGCACCGGGCGCAGGCAGGTGTACAGGTCCATTTCCTGGCGCAGGGCCACGTTAAGAGAACGGAAACCGCCGCCGACCGGGGTAGTCAGGGGACCCTTGATGGCTACGGCGTATTCGCGGATGGCGTCCAGGGTCTCTTCCGGGAACCAGTCGCCATCGTACAGTTCGGCGGCTTTTTCGCCGGTGTAGATTTCCATCCAGGAAATTTTCTTGCTGCCGTCGTAGGCTTTTGCTACCGCGGCGTTGACCACATCGATCATTACCGGGCTGATATCGACGCCGATACCGTCACCTTCGATGTAGGGGATGATAGGATTGTCAGGGACGTTCAGGCTGTGATCTTCGTTGACGGTGATTTTGTCACCTTCAGAAGGAACCTGAATATGCTTGTAGCCCATAGTTTACTCCGTTGCTGCTGGTTTCTTGGAATGTGGGGTCAGGTAGGCTTGTTACCGCGCCCCAGTAATGAAGCGGCGCGTATTTTAGCACGAAATACCAGGGAATCTCCCGCTGACCGGGATCATTTTTAGAAGGCTGATGGCGAAACTCATTCTGTTCAACAAGCCCTTCCGGGTACT
>JAACFI010000065.1 GCA_009937575.1 Haliea sp. | reverse complement strand
GGCGGTTTTTCTATCACTGTTCTGGCATCTGAAAGCGATACCGATGGCTATGAAATTTTTCATTCCATAGGTACGGACGGTAAAGGCCCAGGACCTCATTATCATCCATGGGACGAGTCTCTCTACATTACGAAAGGGCAAGTTCATTGCGGTGTTGATGAAGAGGAAATACTAGCCTCTAAGGGTACGCTAATCCACATCCCAGCGGGCTCGGTGCATTGGTTTCGTTTTGGAAAAGAAGGCGGCGAATTTATCTCAATCACGTCGAAGGGCAATGCTTCGAAAATGTTTACCGCGTTTAGTCAAGGCGTCAACTGGGAAAGTCCCGATAGAGAAGAGCTGATCAAATTAGCAGCAGAGCATGGTCAAGTAGTTATCGATTGAGAAAAATAATCAAGATTGGCACTACGCTAACGCCTTCTTGCACACCTGATATTGGCATTTGTCCGACCCGTGAATAGCGATTTGGTGTACATCTTTATGTCGGCTGTGAAGTAAATAAGGTTTAATGAAGACATGGTTCGACGAATGAAGCGCATATTCAGCAGAGAAATCCACGCGTTCGGTTATGATCTCTCGGTGTAACCCATTAACGCTCCAAGGAGTCTGTTATAGCAGACCCGATGCCTGCTGGTTGCGCAAGGTCAACCCTCAAACTGATGTTTGCTGGCGCAAATTTCTTCTAGCATGTCCAACATCTTAATCCTACTTATGGCTTAATACATAACAAGTTATGGCCTGCCCTTAACCAGTTAATTGGGCTGTAAAGGCTCTCTGGCGGTATCACGGATGACCAATGTCCCCGCTAGCTTGTCATGGAAGCCCTGTTTCCTCTTATCGAAGGCGACCCAGACGAAACCCAGCAGGAGCGGGATGGCCGATACATAGTAGCCGAGGTAGCGGCCTACCCCCTTGGCGGTGCTGATTGCTTGCCCTGTATTGGAGTCGATCACACGAAGCCGCAAAAGCATCTTCCCCGGTGTGCCAAGATACTTGACCCAGAACCAGACAGTGATGACGACGGGGACGATGTAAAAGACCGCATCCCAGAAACCCATCACAAGTTCTTCCGATGTCCAGTATTCGCTGCCGTAGATCAAGGTGAGTGGTATGCCGATTACGATGGAGAGTAACACCGTATCAATAAGGGCCGCCGCCACTCTGATCCAGAAGCCTGCAAAGTTGTATTCATCCATAGTGGCAATGCCCTTGGTTTAGACGCAAATCTGATTCAGCGGATGAATTGACTATACCACGTAGGGTATCTAGCGGTGGCACCGGCCATCTACCTATCCCACTATCGCCAGCGGCGAATCTCCCCGAGCGGGAAGGACAAGCGAAACGGTCGCATATGATTTGCTAAACTATTATTCACCGACAGTATAAGAAATATGGTCATCGACGGGGTGAATATGGATCCAATACTTTCAAAACTCACGGAGAACGGGGAGGATTGGAATGTATTGAATTATCTTGAGATCCTTTACCCCGGTGGCGATTTGAGCGAACTTGTAAATGATCCAGAGGTTATGAAGGCGTTGCCACCTGAACTAACGGACCGCTCCTTGGTTGGACAATTGGCGCGCCAGGGCCGCATGACCATTTCAGAGGCCGCTGAACAGATCGACAACCTTTGAGCGAAAAAGCTTTCTGCATCAGTTATAAGTCGCCCCGCGCCTGTTAACTGAGCAAAAATTGGAGGCTCGGGTCGGAATCGATGGTACGGCATCCCGGCCGGCGTGCACTTTCCCGCGCCTGTTAACTGAGCAAAAATTGGAGGCTCGGGTCGGAATCGAACCGGCGTACACGGAGTTGCAGTCCGCTGCATAACCACTCTGCCACCGAGCCATATAGGGGGGAAGTTGAAGCGGGAAACCGGGTTCGAACCGGCGAGACTCGGCGTCCCCCCTCAACCATGTCAAGGTTGCGCTCTACCAACTGGCAGTACGTTTCCTTGCTGAGAAATTTGGAGCGGGAAACCGGGTTCGAACCGGCGACCTCAACCTTGGCAAGGTTGCGCTCTACCAACTGAGCTATTCCCGCAAACCAAGCAGGCGCCTATTCTATTGCCTCTGTGCCGATTGTCAACAAAAAGCACAGAAAAATCACGCAACCATCTGAATTACAAAGAATTATCCCGATCCTTTATCACCACCCAGGCGGCTTGCAGGTAGACCACCATGGACCACAGGGTGAGGACAGCCGCGGTGTAGAGCACCACGTAACAGGCAATCAGCATCCAGTTACCATCCCGGGCCGGATCGATGGCCAGCAGAGCCGTTATGGCCACCATCTGGAAGGCTGTCTTCACCTTGCCGATATAGGACACTGCCACCGAAGTGCGTTCCCCCAGCTCCGCCATCCACTCCCTGAGACCGGAAATGACGATCTCCCGGCCGATGATCACGCAGGCAGCCAGGGTGAACAGCAGGGTGTCGTGGCGCTCCACCAGCAGCACCAGGGCGATTACCACCATCAGTTTGTCCGCAACCGGGTCGAGAAAGGCCCCGAAAGCAGTCATCTGGCCCAGGCGGCGGGCCAGGTAGCCGTCAAACCAGTCGGTAATCGCCGCGACTGCGAAGACACCTGCTGCGACCAGCAGGTGATTCTTGAAGGGAAGGTAGAAGACCACCACCAGTACCGGGATCAGCAGGATCCGCATGATGGTCAGGGAATTCGGTATGTTGATCGGCAAGTCGCTTAGTTCCTGTCACCCGGGTCGCTGATATTATGCAGGTGGTCGTAGATCGTTTGCGCCATTGTGGCACTAATCCCGGAAATTTTCTTCAACTCTTCCACATTGGCATTCTGCACCCGCTGTGCGCTGCCAAAATGCCGCAGTAGTTCCCGGCGTCGTTTTGCGCCTACCCCTGGGATATCCTCCAGCGCGGAGCGCTGGCGAGCCTTGTCGCGCCGGGCACGGTGACCGGTGATGGCGAAGCGGTGAGCCTCGTCGCGGATCTGCTGTATCAGGTGCAGGGCCGGGTGATCCCCGGGAAGCTGTCTCTCGTTGCCGGTGCTGCCACTGAGCAGGGTCTCGAAGCCCGCCTTACGGGTAAGGCCCTTGGCCACGCCGATGACCTCTACCCCCTCCACCTGCAACTCTGACAGTACCGACATGGCCTGGGCTACCTGTCCCTTGCCACCATCGATAAACAGAATATCAGGAAGCACGCCCTCCCCCGATTGCAGGCGTCGATAGCGGCGCTCCAGGGCCTGTTGCATGGCGGCGTAGTCATCCCCGGCGGTAATTCCCTCAATATTGAATTTCCGGTAATCGGATTTGCGCGGCCCGTTCTGGTCGAACACCACGCAGGAAGCCACGGTCGCCTCGCCGGAGCTGTGACTGATGTCGAAGCACTCCATGCGTTCCGGCAATTCCGGCAGGGACAACAGGTCCTGTAACGACTGCAGCCGGCCGAGCGTGCTCTGGCGCCCCGCCAGGTGTGACTGCAGGTTGGTTTCCGCCGTCTGCAGGGCCAGGCGCAACCACCGGGCCCGTGCATCGCGCACCCGGTGACGCAGCCTGACCCGTCGTCCCGCCCGCACACCGAGAGCCTCGGCCAGCGTCGCTGCGTCTTCGGGCAAAGCATTGACGATGACTTCCCCCGGAACCGCCCGCGCTTCACCGAGATAATACTGGGGGATAAAGGCCGCCAGCACTTCGGCCTGGCTTTCCTGTAATTTCAGGGGCGGGTAATAGGTCTTACTGCCCAGCACCCGGGCTCCGCGCACAAACAGCACCTGGACACAGGCGCGGCCACCCTCGACTGCGGCAGCGAGAATATCCAGGTCACCCTTAACCCCCTCGATGCCCTGGCTGGCCTGTACATGCTGCAACTGGGCAAGCTGGTCCCTGAGCACCGCGGCCTTTTCGTAGGCCATTTCCGCCGCCGCCTTCTCCATATCGTCAGCCAGTCGCACCATCAATTCGGTGGACTTGCCCCGCAGGAACATCGCGGTGTTCTCCACCTGCCCGGCGTATTCTTCCTCGCTGACCAGGTCCACGCAGGGGGCAGTGCAGCGGTCGATCTGGTACTGCAGGCAGGGCCGGGAACGGTTGCGGAAGTAGCTGTCTTCACACTGCCTGACCTTGAAGACTTTCTGCAGGAAATGCAGGGACTCCCTCACGGCCCCCGCGCTTGGATAGGGCCCGAAGTACTTGCCCCTGATTCGGCGGGCACCACGGTGCAGGCTAAGGCGGGGAAACTTGTCTTCGCTGGAAAGAAAGATATAGGGGTAGGATTTGTCGTCCCGCAGCAGGATATTGTAGGGCGGCTGCTGGGTCTTGATCAGGTTGTGTTCCAACAGCAGCGCATCCACCTCGGTGGAGGTCACTGTAACCTGGATGTCGGCGATACGCGCCACCAGCGCCATGGTTTTTTCGGTAAGGCCGCTGGCGCGGAAATAGCTGCCCACCCGGTTCTTCAGGTTGCGGGCCTTGCCGACGTAGAGCAGCTTCCCCTCCCCGTCATACATCTGGTATACCCCTGGGCGCGTGGTGAGGGTATTCAGGAAGGCTTTGTGATCGAATTCGCTCACTGCCGTCTGCCGTAAACCCGGGGCTCGATTTCCAGTTCGATGACGAAGCTGTCGCGTACCGAAGCGGCAATTCGATCTGCCAGTGCCAATAATTGTTCGCCGCTGTCACCGCCGTAGTTCACCAGAACCAGCGCATGCTGCGGGTGCACGCCAATCCCCTGGTCTCGATAACCCTTCCACCCGCAGTGTTCTATAAGCCAGGCCGCGGGAAGCTTCACCCCGTCCCCCTGGGGGAACTGCGGCATGCCCGGAAAAGCCGAAGCAAGTTCCCGGGCACGCTCCGGCGTGACCACGGGATTCTTGAAAAAGCTGCCGGCATTGGGAAACGTGGCGGGATCCGGAAGTTTTGCACTGCGTATGTCTACTACTGCCGCGAAGACATCACCGGGCGTGACATCCCGGCCATCTCTATCCCTGAAATAATCTTCCAGGGCGGGATAGCTGATATTTACTGCGGACTGCCTGGGCAGCCTCAGCTCGATCGCGGTGATCAGCGTCCGGTCCCGCAATTCGCCCTTGAAGATACTATCCCGGTAGCTGAAGCGGCACTCGGCCGCGTCCAGGCTGAGGGAGTCACCACTGGAGATTTCCAGCGCGTGTACCCTCTCGACAAAGGACTCCAGTTCCACCCCGTAGGCGCCGATATTCTGGATGGGAGCGGCGCCCGCCGTGCCCGGTATCAGTGCCAGGTTTTCCAGGCCGTGGAAGCCGTGTTGCAGGGTCCACTGTACCAGGCCGTGCCAGTCCTCCCCGGCGGCCACGCGCAGCAGGACGGTATCACCCCTGTCCTCGAGGATCTCCATGCCGCGCGTCTGCAGGCGCAGCACCAGCGCCTCCAGATCTCCCGCGAGCACCACGTTACTGCCCTGCCCCAGTGCCACCACATCGAGACCCCTCTCCCGTGCCCATTTGCAGGCCCGTGGCAGATCGCGACTGTCGTGTATATTGACGAGCGCACTGGCTCGGGCTAGCAGGGACAGGCTATTACAGGGTTTGAGGTCCTCACCGCGCAGAATGCGCACGACTGATCTCCTGCAACAGGCCCTCACTGGCTGCCTCCACCAGGTCGAGGACGTGGGCAAAGCCATCCGCGCCCCCGTAATAGGGGTCCGGCACCTCCTCTTCAGGCACGTCCCCTGCAAAGGGCAGGAACAGCCCGAGGTGACCGCTGTAGCTCTGGGGGCACATGGCCTGCAGGTCCGCGAGGTTCATGCGGTCCATGGCCAGTATGTAGTGAAAGCGTTCAAAGTCAGCCGGGTGCACCTGCCTGGCACGCAGGGGACTGAGATCGTACCCCCGCTGGGCGGCTTCCGCTGTAGCCCGCCGGTCCGGCGCCTCCCCTATATGCCAGCTGCCGGTGCCACAGGAATCCACCTCCACCAGTTCCTGCATGCCACGCTGCTCCAGTAGTGTGGCGAACACGCCGTGTGCGGTGGGAGACCTGCAGATATTTCCCAGGCACACGAACAGCACCGAGGTCAGGGGGGATTGTCTGTGACTGGCCGGGGCCACGGGTGAATCACCCCACCTGCAGCGATACGCGCCAGCCATGTGGGTCGTCCGCTGCACCGCTCTGGATGGCACACAGCTGCTCGCGCAACCGCGCTGACCAGGGCCCCATCTGTCCGTCGCCGACGGTGATCTCCTTCCCATCGTGCAACAGGGTGCCAACCGGTGTCAGAACCGCAGCGGTGCCGGTCAGCGCCGCCTCTGCGTGGGGAGCCCGCTCCAGCAATTCCTCCACGGTGAAGTTGCGCTCGCTCACCTGGAGGCCTGCATCGGCGGCCAGGGTGAGTATGCTGTCGCGGGTGACGCCGGGAAGAATACTACCGTCCAGCGGCTTGGTCAGGAGCTCCTTGTCCTGTATCAGCATGAAGTTGGCAGCACCGGTTTCCTGCACATCGCCATTCGGTGCGAAAAGTACCTGGTCAGCGTCCAATTCCTGCCGGGCCTGCACCACCTGGCGCATGGCAGCGGCATAATTACCACCGGTCTTCACCGCGCCAAAACTTGGTGTGGAGCGCATTGCCTTGTCGTCCACCTTGACCCGCAGTGGCTTGAGGCCACCTGCAAAGTAGTCTCCCACCGGGGAGGTGAGTACATAGTAGAGGGCTTTTTTCGTCGGTCGGGCCGCGGCGCCAATATCCTCTTCTGTCCCCAGCAGGGTCGGGCGCAGGTACAGGGCTCCCGGGTAGGTGGGAATCTCGGCCCGGACCGCCTGCACCGCCATATGCAGGGAGCGACCCAGGGTTTCTGCGTCGGGCACGGGTAACAGCAGCTGCGCCGCGCTGTTGAGCATGCGCTGGATGTGGCGGTCGGGACGGAACAGGTGGATGGATTCATCCGCCGCGCGGTAGGCTTTCAGGCCCTCGAAACATTCGCTGGCATAGTGCAACACGTGGGTGGCCGGGTGCATGGCAATCGGCGCCACGGGCACCACCGCGAGCTCGGACCACTGTCCGTTGTCGTAGTCGCTGCTGACCATGTGTGCCGTAAATTCTGTGCCAAAAACTGCCATTGCCGGTGTCTCTTGCTTGCGTTGCTACCAAACCGGTAATCATACCTTGATCTGTAAAAAAACGCTTTCCGGGCGTTTAAAAAATTGCCCTGTATGGAATATTACCGGGATTTGCTGATCGTAATGGTGCGCAGTGCGCACCCTACCTTAGATCGTGCTCCGATACCCCGTAGGGTGCGCACTGCGCACCATTGATCCACTCCGATAGCCCAAGGGTGCGCTCCGCGCACCGCTTTCGTCATGCAGCGAAAAACCGCCGCACCGCTTCCAGGTCCGCCTCGGTGTCCACTCCTCCGGGCACGGTCTCACAGGCGGTGGCCACGTGGATGCCAACGGCGTTGTACAGGGCGCGCAATTGTTCCAGGCACTCCAGCTGTTCCAGCGGGGCCGGCTGCCAGGTGACGTACTGGTGAAGAAATGCACAGCGGTAGGCATAGATCCCGATATGTCGATACCAGTGCCCTGCTCCTGGCATTGCCTCCTGGCGCTCTGCGAACGCATCCCTGGGCCAGGGAATAGTGGCGCGGCTGAAATAAAGGGCCATACCCTGCTCGTTGCTGACCACCTTCACCGCATTCGGATTCACCAGTTCCTCGATAGTCGAGATTTCTTCCCGCAGGGTGGCGATGCCCGCCGCAGGGTTGGCGGCCAGGTTGCCCGCTACCTGGTCGATGACCGCTGGGGGAATCAGCGGCTCATCACCCTGTACGTTGACCACGATATGCTCGTCGTCCATACCCAGCTCGCGGGCCACCTGCTGTAGACGGTCGGTACCCGAGGGATGATCCGGAGATGTCATACAGGCCCGGGCGCCAAAATTCTCCGCCGCCCGCAGAATGCGATCGTCGTCTGTAGCGATGACCACCTGGCCCGCTGTGCTCCGGCATGCCTGCTCCCACACGTGCTGTACCATGGGCCTGCCGGCGATCTCCAGCAGTGGCTTGCCGGGCAAACGGCTTGAACCGTAGCGGGCAGGTATGACGACGGTATATGACATGCTTACTCCCCTGTAGTGCGGTGTTCGGCCAGCGTGACGACCGCCTCTACCACCTGAGCTGGCAGCTCCGCGCTGATACGCAGGAACCAACTATTGGCGCCGGCGAAAGAGGCGCATTTTACCGCGTCTTTTTCCGTCATGATAATCGGCCTGTCATCCAGTCCGGCCAGGTCGCCAGCCCGATAACTGTGGTGGTCGGGAAAACTGACCAGGCTCGGCCTGAAACCGAGTTCCTGGAGAGTATCAGCAAACTGCTGCGGCTGCCCTATGCCCGCCACCGCGTACACCTCAGCTCCCAGCACCGCCGGATCGGGCGGCAGTTCCCGGGTACCGTCCAGCCTGACAAGGCAATCCGGCCGGTAACTGACGGGGGCACCGTCGCCTCCACGCTCCAGGCTGAAATCTACAGACTCCAGCCTCCGGGCGGGTTCCCGCAGGGGACCTGCGGGCAGGCAGAAGCGATTGCCCAGGCCGACAGCGGCGTCCATCAGCGCAATTTCCATATCCCTGTCCAGGGCATAGTGCTGCAGCCCGTCGTCACTGATTACCAGGTCCACCGGGAACTGTTGCAGCAGGGCCTGTACCGCGTCGACCCGGGAGGGCGACACCACACAGGGCGCCCCGGTGCGCCGGTAGATCAGCAGCGGTTCGTCGCCGCAGTCCTGGGCGATACTGTCCGCGCCCAGCACCCGGGGGAAATTCCCTGTCCGGGCGCCGTAACCACGGCTGACCACGCCAGCCTGTACACCCCGCTCACCCAGGGCCTCCACCAGGGCAACGACGACGGGGGTTTTACCACTGCCGCCGACGGTGATATTCCCTACCACCACCACCGGCCTCGGTGCCCGATAGGTTTTCACCACACCCCACTGGTACAGTGTCCGCCGCAGTCGAACCGCAATCCTGAACAGCAACTCCAGTGGCCGCAACAACCACAACCACCAGGCCCCGCGGTACCAGGCGGCAGACAGCCCCTGCCACGCGGCTTTCATCAATCGCTGAATTCCTGGTGATACAACTGGGCGTAGAGGCCACCCTGCTCCAACAATTCTTCGTGGCTGCCGGTGGCGACCACAGTTCCCTGGTCCAGCACCACGATGGTGTCCGCCCTTTCCACCGTGGACAGGCGGTGGGCGATCACGATGGTGGTCCGATCGCGCATGATGTGGTCCAGGGCCTGCTGGATAAAGTGCTCGGATTCGCTGTCCAGCGCCGAGGTCGCCTCGTCCAGGATCAGCACCGGCGCGTCCTTGAGGATGGCCCGGGCGATTGCAATACGCTGGCGCTGCCCGCCACTGAGACCACCGCCGTCATCCCCCAGCATAGTTTGCAATCCCTGTGGCAACCGGTCGATAAACTGGTCGGCACAAGCTGCGGTGACGACTTCCCGCACGCGGGTTTCCGGTGCATCGGCGAGCACCCCGTAAGCGATATTGTTGTGGATGGTGTCGTTAAACAGTGTCACCTGCTGGGACACCAGGGCGAGATGGGATCGCAGGTTTTCCAGTTGATACCCGGCGATGTCCACGCCGTCCAGCAGGATCGCACCCTGGTCGGGCTGGTAAAACCGGGCCAGCAACTGCACCAGGCTGGTCTTGCCACTGCCGGAACGCCCTACCAGCGCCACCGTGGCACCACGGGGGATATCCAGGGAAATGTCACGCAGCACGGGCACATCGCCGCCGGGGTAGCTGAACGACAGGTGACGGATGCTGATATCACCGGCAACCCGCTCCACCCGGTGTGTTCCCCGGTCGATCTCGTCCTCCAGGTCCAGTTGCGTGAAAATATCTTCCGCCGCGGCCAGGCCCCGCTGAACCACACTCTGAACACCGCTCAACTGCCGTATGGGCTTGCCCAGCTGCCCCGCCGCAGTGAGAAATGCCACCAGCGATCCGGCAGAAAAACCGGCGAGGATATTGGGACTGAGGGCGAACCACACCAGCGCGGCCAGTGCCAATGCGAGCAGGGTCTGGATGACCGGGGTACTGAGGGCGTCGGCGAATGCCAGCTTCAGGCTCTGCACTCGGTTGTACTGGCTGGCGTCGCGAAAGCGTTGTTGCTGCTGCACCTGGCCACCGAAGATCCGCACCTCGCGGTAGGCGCCGATACTCTCATTGGACACCTGGGTCACGTCGCCCATGGAGGCCTGGATTCGACGGCTGTAACGCCGGAAGTGTACTCCCACCACCCGCACCACCAGGGCGATGAACGGCGCCACCGCGAGGAACACCAGGCACAGTCGCCAGTTGAGGTATAGCATATAGCTCAGCAGGGCGAGCACCACCAGGCTCTCGCGCACGATGATTTTCAGGGCCTTGGTGGCCGCGCCGGTGACCTGCTCCACGTTGAAGGTAATCTTCGATATCAATACCCCCTGGCTGTGGCTGTCGTAGTAGGCGCTGGGAGCCGCCAGCATCTTGTCGAACAACTGGCAGCGCAGCTCGTGCACCAGGTGCCGGGCCACGTGATTCATGAAATAGGTTCCGGCAAAAAATCCCAGGGCGCGGGTAAGGGTCAGCACCACGATGGCCAGGGGCACCGCGAGGCGCGCGAATTCAAGTTGACCCATCCCCTCCCCGCCAAGCACTGCGTGGGCGATGCCCGACACGATACCGGCGGGCACGGCGACAGATTCATTGAGGGAGTCCAGCAGGAACTGCATCATGTCCGCCAGCAGCACATTCCCCAGTGAATACACCAGGTAACCCAGCAGGCTGAACAGAAAGAAGTACCAGTAGGGATAGATATAGCTGAGAAGTCGCCGGTAAATCTGCCAGTCGCTGAGCTCTCCCTGGCGCCGGGTGCTGCTGTACCTGGCCCCCGGCCCGGTCATGGGCCCCCTGGCCCAGGGCGTCCCGATGGCTGCCGGGTGGTGATACTCAGGTGCACAAAGCCCATCTGCCCCGCGGCGTCCATGGCACGCACCACGTCCTCGTGGGCGGCCTGGGCATCGGCGGTGATAATCATCGGCAGAGTGGTATCACCGGCGGAAATCTTGTAAATAGCCGCCTGCAGGGTGCGCATGCGCGTGTCCACCAGGCCCTGCCCGTTGACCCGGTACCTGCCGGCCTCATCGATCAGTATCTCGATCTGCTCATCGCTCGCCTCCACCGCCTTGCCCTCTGCCTCGGGCAGATCGATGCTGAGCTGGGTTTCCCGGGTAAAGGTGGTCGAGACCATGAAAAATATCAACAGCAGGAATACCACGTCGATCAGCGGAGTCAGGTTGATCCCCACCTCTTCCCGGCGCTGGCGGCGAAATTTCAAGAGCCGGCTTCCGTGTGCTCTTCACTGTGCAGGGCATCGACCAGCTTGATGGTCTCCTGCTCCAGCTCCACCACGATGCCGTCGATACGGCCGGTGAAATAGCGGTGCATCACCAGGGCGGGGATCGCCACGGTCAGTCCCGCGGCAGTGGTGATCAGGGCCTCGGAGATACCGCCGGCCAGGGCACTGGCATTGCCGGTACCCTGGGTGGTGATCTCGGCAAACACCTTGATCATACCCACCACGGTTCCCAGCAGGCCCAGCAGCGGCGCGATAGCCGCGATGGTACCCAGGGTATTGAGGTAACGCTCCAGGTCGTGCACCACGTGCCCAGCGGCCTCCTGGATGCTCTCCTTCATCACATCCCTGCCGTGGTAGGCGTTCCCCAGCCCCGCCGCCAGGATCCTCCCCAGAGGGGAGGATTGCCTCAGGGTCTTCAGCCGCTCGGCGTCCATTTCCCCGCCTTTCAACTGTTTCCACACCGTGGCAAGCAGGTGCGGCGGCGCTATTTTCTTCGGGTTGAGGGTATAGAATCGTTCGATACAAATGGCCAGTACCACCACGGAACTGATCGAAATCAGCACCATGATCCACCCACCTGCGACCAGTAGTTCAAGCACAGTGACGCCCCACTCTATTGTAATAATGGGCCCATTATACGCACAGGAAACTGGGCTGATAAACTGCCGCTCTCACATCCAGTAGCGTCGCACCCGGGCGCGGTACGCCTCGACCTTAAGCGGCTGGCCGGGGACGAAATCGAATCTCAGTGCGCCCAGGGCTGCGGTTGAATAAACTTCCGGGGTCACACCCTGTAAACGACTGAGCACCTGGGGATGGGGATGGCCGAAACGGTTGGCGTAGCCGTGACTGATCACGATCCTGTCGGGGGCAGCAGTCTTGAGAAAACTGTAACTGGAAGAGGTTTTACTGCCGTGGTGGGCCGCGAACAGCCAGTCCGCGCCCAGACCCCGGCCCCAGTATCGCACCAGTTCCCGCTCCCTGTCGGCCTCGATATCACCGGTGAACAGTAAACGGCCGCCCCCGGTATCCAGGGCCAGTACGCAGGAACCGTCGTTGCTGGGCAGGCCCTGTTCCCGCGCCGGCGACAGGAACTGGAACACCTGCCCGCCCGGCCAGCGCCAGGCCTCCCCGGCGACGCAGGGTCGCCCCCGGGGCATGTGCCGCAACTTCCCGCCGAAGCGCTGCCGGGTGGCCGGCAGTGCCCGCAGTATCGATCCTGTGCCCGCCGCGTGGTCCAGGTCGGGGTGGCTGACCACGAAAGTGTCCAGCCGGCGAACTCCCCGACTGCGCAGGTAGGGCAGGATTACCGAGCGCGCCATGTTGGCACCGGCCGGGTCGCCGCCGCCGGTATCGTAGAGAAGCACCCGGTCTCCTGCCTCGATGACCGCCGCCGTCCCCTGGCCCACGTCCAGTACCGTAACCCGGGTGTGTGCTGCCGGCAGGCGTTCTTTCTGCCCCTGTGGCAGCAGCAGGGGCAGGCACATCAGCAACCCCAGGAACCGCCAGCGCCCAGCCGCGGGCAAGGCACACAGTGCCACCCCCGCCAGTGCCACGGCGACTTCCAGTGGCCCTGCATCGACCGGGTGATACATCCAGGCCTGACCCCCCTCGCTCAGTGCGCGCGCCCACGGGAGAACCTGCTGCAGGGGCCAGGCCGCCAGTTGCCACAACATGCCCTCCAGGGGCCAGCCCAACAGAAAACACAGGGCCGCCAGCAGTGCCGCCGGCACGACGGCAAAACCGATCAGGGGAATCATGACGAAATTGGCGGGTGCCGAAACCAGGCTCGCCCCCCCGAACCACCAGGATCCGACGGGAAGCATCACCAGGGACATGAACAGGTGGGTGCCGGCAACCCGAGCCGCCAACGAGGGGCGATGCCACTGCCCGAACCACAACAGGGCCGACACCGCGGAAAATGACAGCCAGAAACCACTGCCAAGGCCAGCCAGGGGATTGAGCGCGAGGATGGCCGCCGCAGCCAGCAACAATCTGGCGGGCGCACTTCCCCGCCGCCCGGCGAGGCCGGCGAGCACGAAGCAGCCCAGCATGTACAGCGCCCGCAAGGTTGGCAGGGAGAAGCCCGCCAGGGCGGTATAGGCCGTTGCCAGAGCCAGGGCGGCCAGCCCCGGCAGCGCGAACTGTCGCTGGCCTCCCCCGGGTCGAAGGCGAAGTGCCAGGCCCCCGAGCAGGTATGCGCCGCCCGCCACCAGGCCGATATGCAGTCCCGAGATCACCATCAGGTGGTTGATACCCAGCAATTGCAGCAGTGACCAGAACTGGCTGTCGATCCCGCTCTTGTCAGCGACGGAGACCGCCCGCAATACGGCGCGGACGTCGCGTTCAAAAGGCAGTCGATCTATCCGTTCGCTGATTGACTGCCGCAGTCGGTGGTGCAGCCCTGCAAGCTTGTCAGCCCCGGTGATGCGCCCGGCACGTCCGCCAGAGACGCTGCCCACGGCGTCTATCCCGGTCTGGGCAAACCAGGCCTGGATGTTGTAGGAACCCGGATTCGCAAGCCCCCAGGGCTTTTTCAACTTGACCGCGAACCACCAGTATTCACCGGGTATCAGCGTGTCGGGACCATAGTAGGACAGCAGAACCCGCCCGGGGCCGGCGCACTGCCGGGGGCCGAGAGTCTTTAACGCGAACTCGAAGCGCTGCCTGGGAGTTCCATCCGCCATCACCGTGCGCCTGGGAAGGGAGGCTATCGTTCCCTCGATGATCAGCATCCGGCCGACACATTCCTCCTGCAGGCGCCGTTCAAGCAGGCCGTGGCCGTGGAGCAGTCCCAGGAGCATGCCCAGTGACAGGCCGGAGCCCAGCAGCGCGACGGGCCTGCGGCACAACAGTCCGATACCAGACGACAGCAATAGCACGGGGCACCACCACAGCACCGGTAGCTGCGGCCACCAGCCCACCCCCAATACGCCCGTCACCAGTCCGGTCATCCATGACCGCATGGGCTGGACTCCCTAGTGAAGCCGGGTGTTTGAAGGCATAATATCGCCGTCGAGGCCCGACGTGATTCACACCCGTGCCGATCGGCACTGGGATTGCCAGTCAATCACATGACGCCCGGGAATGGCACGTCATATCCGACCATCGCGAGAATGCCGAAAAAAACTCTCAAATCGATCGTACCCAGCCCGGCCCGCATGCAGCGCATCAAGTCACTGCGCGTTCTGGGAAACTGGATATACGCCACCAATCTCTGGCATATCAATCGCTACTCTGCGTCCATGGCTTTTTTTGTCGGCCTGTTCGTGGCCTTTATGCCCATCCCGGGACAGATGATACTCGCGGCGCTGCTGGCGGTGCTGTTCAGTTGTAACCTGCCCCTGTCCGTGGGCCTGGTGTGGATTACCAACCCCGTCACCATGCCGGCGATCTTTTACATGGCCTACAAGGTCGGGGCTATGCTGATCGACGTGCCAGTGAAAGATGTCGAATTCGAACTGAGCTTCTACTGGCTGACCCACAGCCTGCTGGCGATCTGGAAACCATTCCTGCTGGGCTGCCTGGTGAGCGGGTTGTTTTTCGGCAGCCTGGGTTACTTCGTGCTCAGCATGTTGTGGCGCTGGCGTGTTGCCCACCACTGGCACCAACGCAAGCGCCGAAGGGCAGCGAGAGAGCTCAACGATCCTGGTTGAGCACCAGGGCCGGCGCCAGGCCCGCCGCGCGACGCGCAGGGTACACCGCCGCCACCAGGCACATAGCAAAGGCCACCAGGCCGACCAGAACCACGTCCTGCAGCAGCAGGTCCACCGGCAGGAATGACACCGGGTACACGTCGGTATTGAGGAAACGCATACCGAGCAGGCCCTCCAGGGTACTGACCAGCCCCGGCACCGCCAGGCTTCCCAGGGCGCCGAGCAGGCTGCCCAGCGCCACACCCACCAATCCGATCATCCCGCCCTGCAGGATGAAGATCCAGCCAATATCACCCGGGGAGGCCCCCAGGGTACGCAGGATGGCAATATCCCCACGTTTATCGAACACCACCAGCACCAGCGATGACACCACGTTGAAAGCGGCCACCGCGATGATCGAAAACAGCAGGATGGAGACCAGGTCCCGGGACAGCTGGATCGCGGCATACAGGTTACCGTGTGTCATCATCCAGTTGGTGGTGTAGAACCCGGGCTCCAGGTTTTCGGTCAGCTCCCAGCCGATCCGCTGTACCGCAAAGATATCCCCGGTGGTCACCCGCAGGCCGCTCACGTTACCCTCCAGTCCCGCCAGTCGCGAGGCCAGGGACAGGTGCACCAGCGCCGTGGCCTGGTCCAGTTCGGTCCCCGTATCCAGCAGGGCACTGAGGTAGACCGTTTCAAATTGAGCCGACTGCAGGTTGTTTTCGCGCCCGCTACCGGGAGCGATCAGGGTCAGTTGGTCCCCGGGTGCCACCCCCAGCTTGTCGGCCAGGCCCACCCCCAGCACCAGGCCGTCGGGCCGCTTGCTGAAATCGCGGGCGGCATCCTCCGGGATGCCTGACAACATCCGCCGCAGCACCGCCTTATCGTTGACGTCCAGGCCTATGCCCGAGGCGGTCTCGATATCCCCTGCGCGCATCAGCAGCGCGTCGAAGCTGGCAAACGGCGATACCTCCAACACCTCCGGATGGGCGGCGATCAGCTCCGCAGACTGCTGCCAGCGGTCCATGGGCAGGTGCGAGTAGACTGTTATATGGGGCACCAGTGACAGGATTCGCTCGCGCATCTCCTTGTCGAAGCCGTTCATAACGGACAGCACGATGATCAACAGGCCGATCGCCAGCACCAGGCCCAGCATGGACAGGGAGGACAGGAAAGTGGACAGGTTGCCGCTGCCCATGGCGAAGGTGTAGCGAACAGCCACCCTCAGTCGCTCCGGGCGGCTCATGCCAACGGCCACAACCCCCCCTCCCGCAGCTCAAGGGTGCGGTTCATATGGGCGGCGATATCGGGGTCGTGGGTCACCACCACGAAGGAGGCCTGTTCCTTTCCCAGCTCATCGATCAACCCCAACACCTGCGCCGCCGCTTCAGGATCCAGGTTACCGGTGGGCTCATCCATCAGGACACAGGCGGGGTTGGCCACCAGCGCCCTGGCGATGGCGACCCGCTGGCGCTCTCCCCCCGAGAGCTGTGCAGGGCGATGTCCACTGCGATGGGCCATACCCACCCGCTCCAGCAGTTGTGCCGCCCTGCTCCAGGCCTCGGCGCGCCCGACCCCACCAATGAGCAGGGGCATGGCGACATTTTCCCGGGCATCGAATTCCGGCAGCAGGTGGTGAAACTGGTAGACGAAACCCAGCTGGGTGTTACGAAGGTGACACAGGGCGGGCTCGTCCAGTTGTTCCAGGTCCCGCCCGTTGATCATCACCCGGCCGCTGCTGGGCCTGTCCAGCCCTCCCAGCAGGTTCAAGAGTGTCGATTTACCGGATCCAGACGCTCCCACCACAGCGACCTTGTCACCGGGGGGAAGCTCGAAATCGATGCCCTCCAGTACCGTAATCGAAC
>JAACFI010000348.1 GCA_009937575.1 Haliea sp. | reverse complement strand
CGCAGGTGATATTCAACTACCTTGTGGGCCTGGAAGATGAGCTTGTGCTGACACAGATACCGCAGATGAAGGCGTGGCTGCGCAAGATCACGGCATATCTGCCGGATAACCCGGTGCTGGTGCCGGACTTCATGATAATCAATCCAATCGTCGACTTGTTCGAGGAACTGGGGCAGAAGAGCTACGCCTGATGTTCCTATAAAAATAAGGCTCAACAAACAAAAGAGGGTTAATCTTATGAAACTGAAACCGTATGTATCTGCCATAGCGCTTTCCGCTACTGCTTTCGGCGCAACGGCTCAACAACCCCTTGTTCTTGAAGAGGTGATCGTAACAGCACAAAAGCGTTCTCAAAGTCTGCAGGATGTACCGGTGGCAGTGAATGCCTTCACCGCAGATGTTATTCAGGAAGCAGGCATCGTCAATGTCGGTGACCTGGCGACACTGACGCCCAGCCTTAACGTCAGTGCCGTTGGCACCCCATTTACCAGTAGACTGGCAATTCGAGGTATCGGCACTGCTCAGTCCGACCCGGCCCTCGAACCGTCTGTGGGCCTTTATGTAGATGGTGTGTTCTTGAATCGCTCCGGATTGGGTACGTCTGATCTCACCGACATAGAGCGCATCGAAGTTTTGCAGGGTCCGCAGGGCACTCTGTATGGTAAAAATGCCAATGCAGGTGCCATAAGCATCATCACCAAGCGCCCCAGCCTCGAACAGTTCGAAGGCTATGTAGAAGCCTCGGTGGGCGACTACAGCATGGGCAAGCTGACTGCCGCCGTATCTGGCCCCTTGGCAGATACAGTGGCCTACCGCCTGTCGGGTAGTATGCACCAGCGCGATGGCTATTATGACAATGGCGGCAGCGGTGTCGATGACCAGAACGACGCTGATGACTGGAACGTCCAGGGCAAGTTACTTTGGGAGCCCACAGATAGTCTCAGCATGTTGCTCTCTGCCGCGCATGTAGATCGCGATACCACCTGCTGCGGTGCTGATTCCACCCAGAGCGATGCGGTGCAGGAGGAACTGGTAAAGCAGGGACTGCGATCAGACAAAAACGACCCCTACGATTATGAGGTTGCCACCGATGCCCAGGACTCTTTCAATATGGACTCGGACCTGGCATACCTGCACATCAACTACGTCACTCAGTGGGGATCCATTACCTCGATCACTGCCTGGAACGATTATGATTTCGACAGGTCTGTCGATGCAGACCGCTCGCAGTTAAATGGTATAAGCTCCCAGGAATACAATGAGGGGGATAGTTTTTCCCAAGAACTACGATGGGATTCCGAGTTCGCCGATGGCGGTGTCGAGTACCAGTTGGGGCTCTTCTATTATGATTCAAGTACCCAACGCGGTGACCGAACGCCTGCCGCCGTGATTGGTGACGACTTCATCACCATTGCCGACCAGCAGGACTTGCCTTTCCCGGTTCCGTCCATCGGTTTAATCGCCCAGCCGGGGGATCACATCCTTTATCAAAATGAATGGGACAATGAAACCATTGCCGTGTTCGGTCAGGCCACCTGGCATCTCGGCGAGCGATGGCACCTGACGGGCGGTCTGCGCTACACCGATGAAGAGCGAGATGCGGACCTTTTCAGCGAAACGGTATCGACGGCACCACTAGCCAGTAGGTTTGCTTTGGGTGATGCGTTCTCTACTCCCATCGATGCCTCACTGGGACGTAGCAGTGACAATGTGGACTGGTTGCTCAAGCTGGCATATGACATTGGTGACAGCAGCATGGTTTACGCCAGTGGCTCCACGGGTTCCAAGTCAGGAAACTTCAATGGGGTTAACGGTACCCCTGAGGAACGGGAATTTGATGATGAGGACACCACGAGCTATGAGTTAGGCCTTAAATCCCAACTGTTTGATTCCAGGATGCGATTCAACGTAGCTGCCTTTTACAGCGAGATTGAGGACTATCAATATCAACAGCAGTTGGAGGTTGGCATTGGCACGTTCGTTAGTAATGATGGCGAGGTGGAGGTGTCCGGGATAGACATGCAGTTGGATGCTGTGCCGCTGCCCAACCTGACAGTAACTGCCGGTCTGTTGTATATGCACGACTACGAAATCACCGACGGACCGCGCGATGGGCAGAAACTTCCTCTCACGGCCGACTACAGCGGCAACGTGGGTGCGACCTTGGTGTTCCCACTCGCCGATGGTGGTATCTACCTTCGCGCCGACTATATCTTCATGGACGACCACGCTACCAATGGGACCGCCGAGACTAATCTGCAACCGAAGGACATCGATGATCGCGAACTGGTGAACGTGAAGCTGGGCTGGCGCAACGATAATTGGAACGTGTCAGTATGGGGTAAGAATCTAACCGATGACGAATATGCCGAACGAACCGTTGTTACGCAGTCGTTCAATGGTGTGGATGCCTACTTTCTGGCGCCGCCTCGTACTTACGGTGCGACCTTACGCTACGACTTCTGACATTAAAAAAGTGAGCGAGCATCCGATCATCCAGCAAAATGCCAATGCACCGAATGAATAGTAGCCTGCTTGCTACCGCCACGCTGACGGTTTCACTGATAGCCCCGCTCTCGGTCGCCGCCGCCGACAAGCAGCTGCTGTGGGGTGACACCCATCTACATACGACTTACTCGTCGGATGCTTACGCTAACGGCAATTTGACAGCCGGGCCCGACGTCGCCTATCGCTACGCCAGGGGTATGCCCGTTTTACACCCGTACCACAGGGCAAGAGTTCAGATAGGGACCCCGCTGGATTTCCTGGTGGTGTCAGACCACGCGGAGTTCCTGGGTGGAATCCGCAGTATTCACCGCAATGGGGTGGACACCAGTGATCTGGGTATCATCGACACTATTAAGGCCTATGTTGCGCACTATGTATTGACGGATGCGATTGACAGTGGCGAAGGGCGGCGGCTGTTTGTATCCATGCTCCCTGACCCTGCCTTAACGCCTCGTGAGGACGCGCAAGCTGCCTCCATGCAAAACAGCGATGTGAGCATGTTGCCGCTCCCGCCGGAAATTGAAATCGATGCCTGGAAGAGCATTACCGACTACGCTGATGAACACTATGAGCCGGGTGTGTTTACCGCCCTGGTAGGCTGGGAATGGAGTTCCATCCCTGGTGGCGCGAACCTTCACCGCGTTGTGGTTTCAGATTCCAGCGGCAAACTCGCGCAGAGTTATGATCCCTTTGGTTCGGATAACAGCCCGTATCCTGAGGACCTGTGGGCCTGGTTGGAGGAGACATCGGCCGCCACCGGGGCCAACTTCATCGCCATTCCACACAACTCAAACATCTCCAAGGGATACATGTTTGATACAAGCTCCTTTCGTGGCGAAGCGATGACGCCCGAGTACGCCAATGCCAGGGTGAAATGGGAGCCGATCGCTGAAATTACCCAGATAAAAGGTGATTCTGAAACTCATTCAACACTCTCGCCAGACGATGAGTTTGCAGACTTTGAGAACTACCCCTACTACATCCAGCGTATCCACAGCGAGTACGCCCCCCAGGTTGGTGATTTTGTCCGTTCGGCTTTGAAGCGTGGGCTGGAACTGGAGCAGGCCTTGGGTGTTAACCCATACCAGCTTGGGGTGATTGGCTCTACCGACGCACACACCTCGCTGCCTTCTGCCGAGGAGGATAAGTTTCACGGCAAGGTCGCAATCGACTCTATACCCGAGAATAAGTTGACCATGCCTGTGGGGGATAATGCCTATGCCGTTGGCGGCTGGGACAGGTCTGCCTCTGGTCTAGCCGCAGTATGGGCCACAGAAAATACTCGTGAGGCCATTCTGGCGGCCATGAAGCGAAAAGAAGTGTATGCGACTACCGGCCCTCGCATCGCCGTACAGTTTTTTGGCGGCGCCGGGTTTGCAGCCGACGACCTTTCCGCTGCACATATCTATGATCATGCAACGAGCCGCGGTGTCGCCATGGGAGGTACCTTGCCGGTCTCAATGGATGAGGCGCCCAGCTTCATCGCCACGGCAGCGAAGGACCCGGTGGGCGCTAACCTGGATCGCCTGCAGGTGATAAAGGGTTGGGTAGATGCGCAGGGGCAATCGCACGAGCGTGTATACAACATCGCCTGGTCGGACGATCGTGCGTTGAGCGCCGACGGCAAATTACCACCCGTGGAGAACACGGTGGATATGAGCACCGGCGAGGTGGACAATCGGGTGGGCGCCGAGACGCTTTCAGCAGTCTGGACTGACCCTGACTTCGATGCCGCTCAGTCTGCTTTTTACTACCTGCGTGTATTGCAGATTTCCACCGCGCGGCACTCCCTGCTGGATGCCATTGCAATGGGAATGGACTCTGCTGAAGGGCACCCCGATACCATCCAGGAGCGGGCCTACACCTCTTCGATCTGGTACAGGCCTTAGGTGGGCTGTGGTTGAAGGGGAAATTGGGGTCTGTCCCCTATTTTCTGCTCAATTGGAAAATGATTAGAGATCTTAAGTGGCGAATGTAAAACTTTACGGTTACGCAACCAGTCCCTATGTCAGGAAAACCGGGTGTTTTCTTTACTACAAGGGGATTGATTTCACCCA
>JAACFI010000347.1 GCA_009937575.1 Haliea sp. | reverse complement strand
TGATGGGCATGCCCGTTCCCGCAACCGACATCTACTTTGAGGCGACCGGCGCAAAGCCGGTCTTCGAGCAGGTGGTCAACACAGCCAGGACCGGGGCCCGTGTTGTGGTTCTGGGACTACACAAACAGCCTGTCCAACTGGATCTGGTAAACGTGCTGTTACGAGAGCTGAATATAGTCGGCTCTATGGCCTATCCGGATGAATTTCCCGAGGTGATCACCATGCTGGATAGCGGCAAGATCGATGTTAACCCGGTGATTACTCATCACTTTCCGCTCACCAACTTTGGTGACGCCCTTGTTCAGGCAAGAAATACCGGTGAATCCATCAAGGTGATGATCGACTGCCAGGCTTAGTAAGAAGCAGGTCACGCAGCTGTTCGGCGACGCGATCTCACTTTTTTCTTCGGTTTTTGTGCAGCTGAGCCTAACTCCTGCAGAAACTCGCAAACCAGCCGGGTCCAGTCCGGCTGGTCGTGGGGGCTGATGACATCCAGTTTACGTACATCCGGCAGGCTCTCAGCAAGCGCTTCCGCGGTGGAAACCGGGTGTGCCATATCGTTCTCCCAGGCCAGGATCAGGGTCGGGACTTTTAACTTTGCCAGTTTCGCCCTGTCGGGCATATCGGAGAGGGCGGCCCCTCGCAGAGCGGCCTGTACGTGCAGCGGATTGGCCCGGGCCAGGCCCTTGGCGGTATACAGTGCCAGGCGACTGCGGCCGTCATCGCGTACCGGGATGGGCAGCCAGTCCAGCATCCGGTAGGGCCCGGCGCCAAACAGACCCGATATCCAGGACATCCGTCGATAGATAGCCGCCTGCCGCGGACGGGTATCCCAGGCGGTGGGTGGCAGGACCAGGATCATCCCCGCCACTTTATCCGGCTGCTGGGTCGCCGCCTCCAGTGCTGTGGCCGCGCCCATGGAAACACCGGCCAGCACGCAGCGGCCAGCCGCAAACGTAGAGGCCACCGAGTCGGCGATAGCCAGCATATCTCCCGCCATCTCCTCCCAACGGTAATCCTCCGGATCGTAACTGCCATCGGAATTCCCGTGGCCCCGGGCATCGTAGCGCACCACCTGGGCATGCTGTTCGAGCTGTTCCCAGTCGAACAGCGCGGCCAGGTCATCTACCCGCATACTGCCCATTAAACTGTGGCCCCACACCAGGGGCATACCTTCGCCATGCTGGCGTACCGCCAGTTCAATGTCACCGAAGCGCTGTAAATAACTGAGAGTTCTCACTGTGTTTCCTCCTCCCTGGATTGGGTTACCTGCTCTGCGCTCGCTGCCAGTTCCTTGTACTCGGCGTGAGCATTGAGCAATCCGTCCGCCAGGCGTTCGATGTCCGGAATGGCTTTCTTGCAACCCATCAGTGAAAAGTTGAGGTTGCCGGCATAACTCCAGACAGTGATATTCAGGCCGCAGCCCTCGACCAGGGGTCCCATGGAATAAAGGTCAATGAGTGTGCCGTAATCGCCGGACACCCGCTCCCGGGGGCCGGGCACGTTGGAGATAATGACGTTGGTCATCGGGTGGTAGTCGGGCCTGTCCGCTAATCGCAAACGCTGCTTGCGGCGAGTTTTCCACAGTGACAGGAACGGCGGTATGAATTCCATTAGGTCCAGGAAAGTATCCTTGCCCAATACCTGCAATTCGTCCTTGCCAATGCGGGTGGAACGCTGTGTGGCCTTAAACCGCTCCAACGGATCCTCCATATTGGTCCACAGACGGGTGGGAAAGTAGGTAGTCCGATTACCCAGTTCGCGCTGGGCACCGGGAGCGTCCGCCGATACCGGGATCGAAGTGGCCAGGGGCGTAGCGGGCAGGTCCTGGTAATACAGCAGGTATTCACGGATTGCAGTCGCAGCGAGCGCCAGAATGACATCATTGATGGTACCGTCGAGTGCAGCGCCGACGACTTTCACTTCCGCCAGGGGAATCTGCCGGCGGCTGAAGCTGCGCCTGGCTGACAGGGTGTGGTTGAGCCGGGTACGGGGGGGTTTGTCGCTGACAAGCATCTCAATAGTGGGCGAACCGACTTCCCGGTTGAATGTCAACAGATCCCGTGTACTGTGCCACATGTTAGCGAGGAAAGCCGGGAGGCGTCGTATACCGTGCTTCAGGTGGTCTGCAAGGGCATCCCAGACCAGCCTGCGACCGGAGGGTAGCGGTTGCGGATACCATGTGTGCCTGGCCAGTGCGTCGGGACCTCCCAGTCGCTCAAATAGGCGACTGAGGAAACGCACGGTGGCAGCCCCATCGGCAAGGCAATGGTGAATCTTGTGCACGATGGCTATCCTGCCATCGGCCAGCCCGCTGATGATCCACATCTCCCACAGGGGACGCTGGCGATCCAGGCGATGGCACATGATCTGGGAAATCATTCTGTCCAGTTCCCGCTCATCGCCGGGATCCGGCAGCGCAGCCCGGTAGATATGTGAATCCAGGTCAAAATCCGGGTCATCCACCAGTACCGGATGGTGCAGGTTGAAAGGTACAAACATCACCCGCTGGCGCAGCATGGGTACCACATCCAGGGTGGCTTCCATGTAGTCCTTCAGATTCTCGTAATCCGCGGGATCATAGGGCGAGTCGAATATCTGGATCTTGAGAGTGTGCATCAGGACCGTCGGGGTTTCCGTGTAGAGAAAACTGGCGTCCTGTCCTGTCAGTCGATGCATACTGAACCCCCCAACATCTCGCTACACCTGTTTAGCCACATTCAGGCAGGCCCGCGCCAGGGTCTGGCCAAAATCGGGATTGGTGCAGGCAACATGGCCATCATCATGGGCAAAAAACTCTGCCGCTTCGATCAGGCTGACCATTTCATACTGGCGCGCCGGTGGGATCACCCTGTCCCGCTCGGTGATAACCACTGCGGTGGGCACATCGATTTCATCCAGCCAGTCAGCGGCGTCATGCAGTGCCATTTCCCGGCCGGCTTCCGCCACAGTTCTCAGGCTGGTACGACGCATCTCGTCCAGCATCCAGCGCACCTCACTCTCGTGTAACTGGTCGGCCAGGCGCGGCAGGAAACGCTTGATCAGGCCCTTGGGCAGGTGGCCCATCAGTTCCATCATCCGACCGAAACCGATCATCGCGGCAAAAAAAGGCAGTACGATGAATTCTTCACGGCGCGCCACACGGGCCTTGTAATTGGTTGCAGCCAGCACAAGCCCCGAAACCAGTTCAGGGTGCCTGCGCCAGAGATGCTGCACCACCGCACCTCCCAGCGAGTAGCCCACGGCGATCACCGGGCCGACCTCAAGTTCGCGTATCAACGCCGCCATGTCATCCGCCGCCCGATGGAAGTTGAACCCCCTGCTGTCGCGTGAGCTTCGCCCGTGCCCGCGCAGGTCAGGGGCGATGATATTGAAGTGTTGCGACAGGGCGGGAAACAGTCGAAACCAATTGAGACCGGAAGTGGCCACCATGCCGTGAACCAGTAACAGGGTAGGTTTGCCGGGATTGAGGTGCTGGCGGAAGAAGCACGTGCCCCTGCCGTCCAATTCCATGAACACACCCGTGGGGACAAAGTGCGCTCCCCTGCCAGTCTCACTACCGGCAGTTTGGACATCCATCAGCGCACCAGTCATCGCTTTTTCGCCGGGGCCTTGCGTCTGGGCCGCGTCTTTACACGCCGGGACTTTTTCGCAGGGCAAAGCGCAAGATAGTCTGACAGTGCCTGCTCCATTCCATCGATGATGGACCAGGGCTCAGCAAACATGTCCGGATCGATGGTCACGCCAAAGTCCACATTGCCAGCGTAACTCACACAGGTCACATTGATGCCCATGCCCGACATAATGATAGACATGGGGTACATGGTGGCCATACGGGCACCTGCGATATACATGGGTTTATCGCTGGCCCTGACGTTGGATATGACAAAGTTTGCCCCCATCATTGCGGTGGCCTGTTCGGGCGGGGTGTTGTTGACCATGGCAGTGATCAGCAGTGGCGGCAAAATATGTAAGAATTCCACCAGCCCCTTGCCACCACTTCGCGCGAGTTGCTTGGCGCTCTCTGACTCCTCGTGAATTGCGCGAAGCCTGGTACCTGGATCAAGTTCGTCGGTGGCCAGTGTCACCGGGGTCTGGGTCACCTTGTTGCTGAACCCGTCGTCCTCTTCCGTTCTCAGGGATACAGCGATATTAGCCCGCAGTGAAATCTCGGGGAGGTTCCCCAGTGATAACATGTATTCACGCATACTGGTGCCAACCAGGGCAAGGATGACATCGTTTACCGTTACATCGAAGTGGTTCTTTACACGTTTTATCTCATCCAGGGGCAGTGAACCGAATACGAATCCCCTGTCACGCCCGACTTCGCCGTTGAAAAAGGTGGGGGGACAGGGCGGCTTCTCTGTCTTGTCTTTATTTCTAGCGGAAATGCGCTTGCTGATGCCGGACTGTATAACACTACCGATTTCACGGCCGGCTTTAAGCGGGAACCTGGACAGGTGGGTAACCGTATTAGTGTACACCTGCCAGGAATCCGGAACTTCCCCGGGGCGAGCGCTGGCGATTTCCGGATCGATCTTCTTCGGTTTCGCATTGGGCCTGAAATCACTCATGATTTCGCCCAG
>JAACFI010000346.1 GCA_009937575.1 Haliea sp. | reverse complement strand
GCGCAACTGGGCGCCATCGGTACTTTCAGCTGAACGACCCTGAACCGGGAGGATTAGACCAATGGCAGACGCCTATATCGTAGATGCAGTACGCACCCCCACCGGCAAGCGCCGCGGTGGCCTGTCCGACGTGCACGGGGCCGACCTGGGCGCGCATGTGCTAAAGGCCATCGTCGAGCGCAATGGTATACCCGACGCGGATTACGACGACGTGATTTTCGGATGCCTGGATACCATCGGCCCCCTGGCCGGCGACATCGCCCGCACCTGCTGGCTGGCAGCCGGTCTCTCGGACGAGGTGCCCGGTACCACGGTGGACCGCCAGTGCGGTTCCTCCCAGCAGGCGGTGCACTTCGCCGCCCAGGCCATCATGGCCGGGGTCAACGACGTGGTGATCGCCGGGGGTGTGCAGACCATGTCCTCCATTCCCATTTCCGCCGCCATGATTGCCGCAGAACCCCTGGGCTTCAAAGATCCCTTCTCCGGCAGCCAGGGCTGGGTGGCGCGCTACGGCGATGTCCCGGTATCCCAGTTCAACTCGGCGCAGATGATTGCGGACAAGTGGAACATCTCCCGGGAGCAGATGGAGGCCTACGCGCTGGAATCCCACACCCGTGCACTGAAAGCCATGGAACAGGGCCGCTTCGACCGGGAGGTGGTTCCGATGAACGGCGTGGAGATGGACGAGACCGCGCGCAATACCTCCATGGAAAAAATGGCAGAGCTGGAACCCCTGGCTGAAGGCGGCACGATCACGGCTGCCGTATCCAGCCAGACCTGTGATGGATCCTCGGCCATGCTGCTGGTGTCGGAGGACGCGCTGAAGCGTTACAACCTGACCCCCCGGGCCCGTATCCACCACATGAGCGTACGCGCGGAGGACCCGATCTGGATGCTGACGGCGCCGATCCCGGCCACGGCCTATGCGATGAAGAAGGCGGGTATGAAACTCGAGGATATCGACCTGGTGGAGATCAACGAGGCGTTTGCTTCGGTGCCGATGGCCTGGTTGCAGGAAACGGGTTATCCCCACGAGAAGACTAATGTCAACGGCGGTGCCATAGCGTTGGGTCATCCATTGGGGTCTACGGGGACCAAGTTGATGACCACCTTGCTGCATGAGCTGGAGCGCAGTGGTGGTCGTTATGGGTTGCAGACCATGTGTGAGGGTGGTGGTCAGGCTAACGTGACCATTATCGAACGACTCTGATTTTTGAGGATTAAGAACAATGAGCGGAATACTGGAAGGACGTGTGGCGATTATTACCGGGGCCGGGGGTGGCCTGGGGGCGGCGCATGCGAGGGTGTTTGCTTCAGAGGGCTGTGCTGTTGTGGTTAACGATATCAACCAGGAAGCGGCGCAGGCGGTGGTGGATGAGATCGTGGCAGCGGGTGGCAAGGCCGCGGTCAACGGCTCCGATATTACCAATTACAACGACAGCCTGAATGCTGTGAAGCAGGCAGTGGATGCTTTCGGGGATCTGCATATCGTACTGAACAACGCCGGCATCAACCGCGATCGTATGTTCGCCTCCATGACCGAGGAAGAGTGGGACGCCATCATGGCCGTGCATCTCAAGGGCCATTTCTGCATCAGCTCACATGCCGTGCACTACTGGCGCGGTAGGGCCAAGGAAGGGGCTGATGTGGACGCGCGGATTATCAATACTACTTCCGGCGCCGGCCTGCAGGGCTCCATCGGCCAGTCCAACTACGCCGCCGCCAAGGCCGGTATTGCTGCCCTGACCCTGAACCAGGCGGCAGAACTGGGGCGTTACAGCATCACCGCCAATGCGGTTGCGCCCTCCGCCCGGACGGCCATGACCAGCGCGGTGCCGGAGATGGCAGAGCGCATGGCCAGGCCCGAGGACGGCAGTTTTGATCACTTCGCACCGGAGAACGTATCCAACCTGCTGGCCTGGCTCGCTTCCCAGGCCGCGGCACACGTGACCGGGCGAGTATTCGAATCCGAAGGCGGGCGCATCTGTATCTGCGACGGCTGGCGGACTACCGATGGCGTCGACCGCGGTGCCGCCTGGGCACCTTCGGAAATCGGCGAGGCCATGCAAGAACTGCTGGCGAAGGAAACCCCGGCGCAGAAAGTCTGGGGAACCTGATAGCAGGTGACCTGCTGGAGTAACTATGGAATTCGCATTTACTGAAGAACAGGAAATGATCCGCGACACCGCGGCTTCGTTTCTGGCCGAGGTGTCCGACAGCGAGGCGATACGCCGGGCGATGGCCACGGAATTGGGGTATGACCCCGAGCTGTGGCAGCGTATCTGCGGTGAGATGTACTGGCAGGCGATCCATATCCCCGAGGAATACGGTGGTATGGGCCTGGGTTACGTGGAGCTGGTGGCGATGATGGAGCAGATGGGTCGTTACCTGCTGTGCTCGCCGTTCTTTTCCACTGTCTGCCTTGGCACCAACGCGCTGCTGATTGCCGGCTCCGAGGAGCAGAAGGCGCAGTGGCTGGGCAGGATCTGTGAGGGCGGGACGACCGCCACCCTGGCATTCAATGGTGGAAGCCCATGCTGGGATGCGGATGCCATTACCGCTACCTGGCAACGTGACGGCGACGACTATGTGCTGAATGGCGAGTCTCGCTACGTTATTGACGGTCATAGTGCAGACCTGCTTATCGTCGCTGCCCGGGAAGAGGGTAGCAGAGGTGAGGATGGCGTCAGCCTGTTTCTGGTGGAGGCGGATACCGCGGGCGTGAGTCGCCAGTGGCTTCCGACCATGGATCAGGCACGCAAGCAGGCCTCGTTGCAACTGCAGGGAGTGAAGCTCCAGGCGGATGCCGTGATGGGTGAATTGGGGCAGGCCTGGCCGGCACTGTCCAGGATCATCGACCTGGCAACAGTGGCTCTCGCTGCCGAGCAGGTGGGCGGCTGCCAGCAATTGCTGGACATGACGGTTGAATACACCGGTGAACGGGTGCAGTTCAATCGCACCATCGCCAGCTTCCAGGCGGTGAAGCACAAGGCGGCTGACATGATGCTGCAGACCGAAGTGGCCCGCTCCGCGATCTATTACGCTGCCTGCGTGGCCCAGGAGGCGCTGGAAGGCGGTGCACTGGCATCGGAACTGCCCGAGGCTGCCAGTGTCGCCAAGTCCTATTGCTCCGATGCCTACTTCGCGATAGCTGGCGACTCACTCCAGCTGTTCGGTGGCGTTGGATTTACCTGGGAATATGACGTGCACCTGTATTTCAAGCGCGCCAAGTCCTCGGAACACATGCTGGGCAATGGCACCCAGCACCGTGAGCGCCTTGCCGCCACACTGCTGGATTGAGAGGGGAGAGTAGGCTGTGAAACTGAGTTTTAGCCCTGAAGACGAGCAGTTCCGGGAGGAGGTGGCCGATTGGCTGCAGGAAAATCTCCGCGGAGATTTCGAGAAGCTGAAATTCCGCGGCGGCCCGGGTGATGAGCACGCTTACCCTGATGAGCGAAAAGTCTGGGAACAGAAGCTGGCCGAGGGGGGCTGGACCTGCGTAGGCTGGCCGACCGAGCACGGAGGTCGTGGCTGCACCATTGAACAACAGGTCATCTTCTTTGAAGAATACGCCCGGTCGGGAGCTCCCGGTCGTATGGGTCATATCGGCGAAGGCCTGGCGGGACCGACCATCATTGCCTTTGGCACCGAAGCCCAGAAAAAGAAATACCTGCCCGGCATTGTTGCGGGTACTGAACTGTGGTGCCAGGGTTACTCGGAACCCGGTGCCGGCTCGGATCTGGCGAACATCAAGACCAAGGCGCGTTTCGACGAATCGCGCGGGAAGTGGGTTATCACCGGCCAGAAGGTGTGGACCTCCCTGGCCCATGAATCTGATTACTGCTTCGTCATTGCCCGCACCGATCCGGAATCCGTTGCCCACCGGGGGCTTGGTTTTTTCCTGGTAAAAATGGACCAGCCGGGCATCGAGGTGCGCCCCATCGAGCAGATCACCGGTACCTCCGAGTTCAACGAGGTATTTTTCGACGAGGCCGAGTGCGATGCCGAAGGCATTGTTGGCGCACCTGGGGAGGGCTGGAAGGTGGCCATGGGCCTGCTCGGATTTGAGCGAGGCGTCTCCACCCTCGGCCAGCAGATGCAATTCCAGAACGAGCTGGACGAGGTGGTGGAGCTGGCCAGGAACAACGGTGCCTCAAACAACCTCGCTATCCGCCAGCGGATTGCCAGGGCGCATGCGGAACTGAAGATCATGCGCTACAACTCCATGCGCATGTTGTCCGGCCAGAGCGGCAGTGACGGCTCCCTGCAAAAAGAGGCTTTGATCTACAAACTGTTCTGGGCGACATGGCACCGCAGCCTGGGTGAACTTGCCATGGATGTCATGGGACCGGAATGTGAAATCCTGGAAGGCGGCCCCTACCAATTGAATCGCCTGCAGTCCATGTACCTGTTCGTGCGCTCCGACACCATCTACGGCGGCACCAACCAGATACAACGTAATATCATCGCCGAGCGCGGCCTGGGCATGCCCAAGGAACCTAGAGGAATGTAGGGCGGGCTCCGCCCGCCAATACCGGAGAACCACAGATATGAACCTGAAATACCCCGAATACGTCCCCGGTCATGGCTTGATCAAAGGCA
>JAACFI010000345.1 GCA_009937575.1 Haliea sp. | reverse complement strand
CGGGGCGGCCATCCGCGACAAGGCTGGAAAATGGTGCGTGGTACGCACCCTACCAGCCGGCCGTACATTGGATTATCCGTGAATCATCCCGTGAAGTGCTTGCGGATGCCGTCCCAGCAGTTGATATAGTCACCCTGGCGCAGTTCCGTCTCCAGTGCCCAGCGTGTGGGCTGGATCACGTAGCGTGACTCGAGCATGAACGCCATGGTGTCGCTGTAGCGCTGGGGGGATAGTTCGGCGTTACTGGCTTTCTCGAACACCGCCGCTTCAGGGCCGTGGGGGCTCATTGAATTGTGAAGGCTTGCCCCCCCGGGCACAAAACCCTCTTCCTTGGCATCGTAGGTTCCCTCGATCAGTCCCATGAACTCGCTCATTACATTGCGGTGATACCAGGGCGGGCGGAAGGTGTCCTCGGCGACCATCCAGCGCGGCGGGAAAATCACGAAGTCTATATTGGCAATCCCCTCGGTATCCGACGGCGACGACATCACCGTGTAGATACTAGGGTCTGGATGGTCGTAGCTGACCGTGCCGATCACGTTAAAGCGGGAAAGGTCGTACTTATAGGGTGCCGAATTGCCTGTCCATGCGACGACATCAAGTGGGGAATGATCCATGGGCGCGCGGTAAAATTCCCCGGCGAACTTGCACAGCAGTTCACACTCGCCTTCGACATCCTCGTAGGCGGCAACCGGGTAGTGGAAATCGCGGTCGTTGGCATAGCCGTTGGAGCCCACCGGGCCCCGTTCCGTTAGGATGAAAGGCGCGCCGTAATTCTCCGCGACGTAGCCCCTGGCAGTTTCCGACAGAAGGTCCACTGCGAATTTCATACCCCGGGGTATCACGGCGATCTCGCCGGGCTGCAATTGCAGGCGACCGCACTCGGTGCGCAGCAGCAATTGACCCGATTGCGGGATCAACAGCAATTCACCGTCTGCGCAGTAGAAATAGCGCTGTTCCATCGAGCGATTCGCGCCGTAAAGATGGATGCCCATACCTACCTGTCGGGCGGCGTCGCCGTTCGCCGCGATGGTCACCAGGCCGTCGATAAAGTCCGTCGGGGTGTCGGGTAGGGGGCGGGGATCCCAGCGCAGCATATTCGGCGGCGTGGCAACCTCGGTAATCGGTCCAGTGCGCACCTGTGCCTGTTGCCAGGGCTGGTAGTCCCCCTGCACCACGGAAGGGCGTATGCGATAGAACCAGGTACGGCGATTGGTGGCACGCGGGGCAGTGAAGGCCGTACTGCTGAATACCTCCGTGTAGAGCCCGTATTCCACTTTTTGCGGGCTGAAACGGCCGACGGGCAGCGCCCCGGAAAGTGCCTCCGTTTCGTGTTCGTTGCCGAAACCGTGCAGGTAGGAGAGTTCGTCCGCCATGCCAAGCTCCTGTTTGGTGACCGGATTATCCCTAAAGATAGACGGTCAGGGACTTCTGTGGGGCCTCGCAGTTGATTAAGGTCACTTTCTTGTGCCGTATGCGGTAACTGTCCCCATCGGGCAGCAGGTGGTGTTCCACCCTGGTGCCGAACACGCGTTGCTCGTGGCGGTAGTAAACCAATACGTGCTGGTTTGAGGTCACTACCAGGTCCCCGTGGTCATTGGTGCCGCTGGTACGCACGTTGCCGATGACGTGGGAGCAGCGGGTGTGGTGGTCCTTGGAGGCCGCCCGGGGGTGTACGTAGTTGCGCCGCCGGACTTCCATCATCACCCGGTCGTCGTAGAAAATTGAAACGTGATTGATGGGGTCGGCCTGGTCCTCCGCCACCGGCATCCAGTAGGTACCGTCCTCGGTGAACAATTCCATCCAGCGGTCCAGGTCCGGGTTGTCCAGCAGGGCGGCCTCGTCGTAGAGGAATTCCTCGATCTTGCGGATATCAGTCATCTCAGGCAGCCTCCCCCTGGCGGTAGGCGCCGGTCATGTAATTTCGCCATGCGCCGTATTGGGTGCGCATGTCCAGGTCGGAGGTGCCGCCACCGACAGTGCGGTCCTCCAGTTCCTGGTCCTTGCCGAACTGGCGATACATCTCGATCCAGTTACTACTGGTGTCCGCGTTGCCCGCCTGTATACGCATGTAGGCCTCCAGGTCGTCCGGGCCCACCATGGAGGCGCTGGAGTTGATCAGACGGGAATACAACAGGGTGCGCTGCAGCATTTCATCCGGTGCGCCCTTGAGGCGGAAAGACCAGGTTTCCACGATGCACTTGTCGACGGCGATAGGGCGCACCACGCGAATGTTCTGTATGGCGGTTTTGATGGTCAGCGACGGATAGTAGAGGGTGTTGTGGGTGTTGAAGGAAAATATTTCTTTGGTACGTTCCTCGCCATAGGCATCCACCATGGCCTTGCCGTAGGCGGGTATCACGGTGTAATCGGCATGGATGCTGGTCTTGCCTCCATCGTAGTGGTGACCGAATTCGAAGCCGGTGATGCCGCTGTCCTCGAAGACCTCGTAGGAAGCTCCGAAGGGCGGGATGATTTCCGCCTCGGCGCGCTGATCCACCGCGTCCTCCGGGAGGGTGGCGATATAGTCTTCCGCTGCCTGAACCACCGACTGGTGCGTCACCATGGGGTGCATGGTGTCATTCAGGTTTTCCAGGAACATTTTCCAGTTGCAGTCGTGCTCATAGCGCAGCACGCCGCCGGCGACCTCCACCTCGCCCTCCGGGGCCCGATCGCAGAGGTTGTCGAAACAGTCGATGGCACCCCCCATCCAGGTCTTGAGATCCGGGGCGTCGGCATCCAGGGTGGCGAACACGAATCCGCGATAGATCTCGTATTGGGCCACCTTCTGCATATTATTCGCCGGATCCTTGATATCGAAGCCGGTTCCCTCGTAGCCGCCCTCATTGGGGATTTTCAACAGGCTGCCGTCGGTATTGAAGGTCCAGCCATGGTAACAACAGCGAAAAGCCCGGGCGTTGCCACAGCGCGTGTCCACCAGTTTGGCGCCCTTGTGGGCGCAGCGGTTGTGCAGCACGTGCACCTCGCCCTGTCGGTCCCGTACCATCACCACTGGAATCTTGTGAGTGATATTAAGCGTGTAATAGTCACCGGGATTGGGTACCTGGCTCTCATGGCCGATGAAGATCCAGGCGCTTCCCCAGATACGCTCCATTTCCAGCTCGAAGATCTCGGGGTCGGTGTAGATACTACGATGGAGCCTGGCGGGCTCCACCAGTGCACCGATCTGTTCGTTGGTATAGGTCATGATTATGCTGCCTCGGTGAATCGGTTAAAGTGAAAGTGAGCCCAGGCTGGCCCCGCCGCATACCAGCAGGGTCTGCCCGGTGACAAAACTGTTGTCGGGGGACAGGAAAAACTTCACCGCCCGGGCGACATCCGCGGGATTGCCCAGTCGTTGCATCGGAATAGATGCGGCGATGGCATCTCGCTTTTCCTGCTCCCGGATGGCGTCGTCGAACATTTCGGTTTCGGCGATCGGCCCCGGTGCAACAACGTTGACGGTGATACCCTCTGGCCCAAGCTCCAGCGCCCAGGTGCGCGCCATACCCATCATGCCGGACTTGGTAGCGGAGTAGCAGGTGCGGGTCTGCAGGCCCAGGGCCGCGCGTGAACTGATCAGGACAATGCGGCCGTTGCCCGCGGCCCTCATGCCCGGTAATACAGCCTGGGCTAGGGTGATGGCGGCACCAATATGGATGTTGGATACCATCTCCAGGTCGGCGAGATCCACCGAGCCCAGCAGGGCGGGGCGAATTACACCGGCGTTGTGTACCAGGTCGGTCACCTGGTGGTCACGGGTAACCTGTGCGGCGACCTGCGCTGTCGCCTCCAGGTCGGAGAGGTCCACCGGGTAGTCGTGCATCCGCTCGTGCTCGACTGGGGAGGGGCGGCGGGAAAGGTTGATGACGGTATAGCCGTCTTCCAGCAGGTGCCGGCAGATGCCGGCACCGATACCGGCACTGCCGCCGGTGACCAATGCGGTTCTCATGGGGAGTCCTCCCGGAAGTTAATCGTTTCAAGCCAGCTTGAGGCGCTATCGGTACCGTCCCGCAGGGCGACCAGCATCCGGTTGCCGTCGCGGTCTGATAAAACCCGCAGGGAAACCCTTTCCAACAAAGGCGTGCCCGGTTGCAGGTGGGCGAGGGCGACGGGGCCGCAATCCAGTTTCACCGAGGCCACCCCCCAGGGCAGGTGATGCTCGTAGGGGGCTTCAAGGCTGTAATGTAATTCGCTAAGGCTCTGTACAGTGCCCTCGGCGTTCACCGTATGCCAGGCCAGGTCGTCAGCCAGGCAGTTGCCGCACAATTCGCGACTGGGATAATTTACCCGGCCGCAGGCGCCGCAGACCTGCAGCTGTAGTGCGCCGGTGGTCGGGAAGTCGGTCTCGAACCTCATGGGCATCAGGCATCCCCCCTGGCGAGGACGGTCGCCGCGCTGCACAGGCCCCTGTCGTAATTGATCATGCCGTAGCCACTGACCACGGCGTGGCGAGCACCGGGCACCTGGTTGCTCCCCGCGGTGCCTGTGAGCTGGCGCAGGGTCTCCACCAGGCCCAGGTAGCCGGCCGCAGAGCCGGCCTGTCCCACGGACAGCTGTCCGCCGGAGGTATTGTGGGGCAAGCCGCCACCGTCGAAGGTAAGGTCGGTGTC
>JAACFI010000344.1 GCA_009937575.1 Haliea sp. | reverse complement strand
CCTATAAAAATCAATAAGATGGTGGGCCCAGAAGGACTTGAACGGCAGCGGCCGACCGTCTTCGACCTGCCGATTATGAGTCGGATGCTCTAACCAACTGAGCTATGGGCCCGCTTCGCAGGGAGCGATTGAATTCCTGGATTATGCCGACGACCCGGCATTTGCCAACGCGGCGAGCCAACTGGTGGCGGTATTGACCCGGGACTACCCTTTCACAGCGGTGCTGGTCAATGCGGAGCGTGCCCGGGAGCACATGATCAGGTCGCTTGCCAGGTACCAGGAATAGTAAAAAGCGCAATCTGTCGAACGCCAGTTCTCTTTAAATAGGTATTACCACCTCAGCTGGGCCTGGGTGCGGATCACGAATTGTCCGCCGTCGGGGCTGGCGCGCACACTGGTGAGCGTGTCGGGCTGCACCAGGCTTTCCGCTTCCGGGTCGAGCATGTAGAGTAGTTCACCCTGGAACTTGATACTGTCAGTATGCGGTTTCGGGTAGTAATTGAGTCCTGCAGTGATAGTGCGAAAGCTGTCGCCCTCCTCGGGGCGGTCGCTGTCAGGCCGGGTGATATCATAGCGGGTATAAATCTCGGTATGCCGCCCCGTCCACATACCGCCCTGGAAAACAAAACCGAGGTCCTGGCCTCCCACATCATCGAAATCCTCGTCGGTATCGCGGTAGTAACCACTGGTGTAGATATTCCAGCCATCGCCCTCGAAACTGGACTCGAGGATGCCAAGGTAGATATCAGGGTTGGCCTGCGCACTGAATGCCGTATTGAGCTGCCAGGCCAGGGTATTCCCGGGTCTGGAGGTAATATTGTTGAAGCGCTGCCAGTCACCTTCATCCCCGATGAGCATACCCACGACCTGTCCCGCAACTGCCCAGTCAGCGCTGGGCCCATCGATCTCGTCGAAGCCATTGGCGAAGGAGCGATAACCGTCGTGCACAATACCGCGGACTATCGTTCTGGGCATATGGTGCCCGACAATCACCCCCTTGAAGGCAAAGGGGTCAAACACGCTATTAGTCGCCGTTGCTTCTACCGCCTGGATCTTCTCAACCATCAGCCCCTGTTCGCGGGTCATCAGGTTGGGGAACTGGCCGACCGCCATGATGGTGTCGTCGCTGAAACTGTAGGTACCCACCAGGGCATCGAAGACGGGATCGCTACCAAACTCATCGGCATTGAGTCGCGCCCAGTAGCCATAGTCCTTGTGCACATGGCCACGGAAATTAATCCGCGTAGCGGTCGTCTCGAATCCGGAATCGTGCTCCGAGGAACCACTGCCATCGTCACTGCGATAATTGTACTCGGCGCGCCCGACCAGCAGGCCGTCGATACCGAGTTCAAATTCATTATCAACGGTACGCAGGACAAAGCGAGACTCGTCGGCCAGTTGTGGAAACATCGCCCGCGATTCCATCCCCCGAAGTGGTTCCTGTGGACCCTCTTTAAACACGACCACCTCCTCTGACATGGCAGGCAGGACCGTGCCGCCAGCAGGTGGTGTAATCCCCGATGCCTCAATCTGTTTGCGCAGGTCGGCGATGACCCGCTGGGTACGCGCCTGCTGGGCTTCGACTTCAGACAGCCGCTGCAGCAGCAGGTCGATATCGGTCTGTTCAGCGGCGATGCCAACGGTGGCGACGCTGAACAGTAAAGCAGGAAAAATCCGGTGAAGTGATTTCATAGCTTGTGGCCCCATGCAGGCGTTGCAGTAAGAGTCGTGATAGTTTTCGTCGTCCACCCGGCTAACCCGCGCGACCAGGTACAGGACCGGCAGCCAGCCGACGCATTGAGCGACCGCCTCAGTACTCACCCGTCACATGCCGGCGTTATTGAAGCCCCCTGCAACCGGGAAGAAGTTACCCGTGGTGTACATGTTGTAGCCGTCCAACAGGGCCATGGTGAAGTGGGCCGCCTCTCGGGTTTCCCCCAGGCGCCCCGCCGGGATCATATTCAGCATGGCCTCCATAATCTTCGGGTCCTTGTCGGCCCCTACCGTGTGCTTGAAACCCGGATAGTTCATAAAATTCGTGCCAACCGTGTTGATGCAGACATTATCCGCGGCGACATTCAGTGCGGCGCAACGCACCATCATGTTCGCCGCGGCGCGCATCACACTGTAGGCCATTGCGCCGGGGTGTGGTTTCTCACCTGTGGCGCTGGTCTGTACCACCACCTGGCCGCCACCCCCGTCAATAAGCGGCGGCAATACCGCCTGCAGGGCCAACATCACCGCCAGGCAGTTCTGCTCGTAAGACAGGTGCATATCTTCGGCAGTGGTGCTCAGTATATCGCCAGTCGCATGTATCGCCGTGCGGATGAAGACCGAGTCGTAACCCCCAAAGGCCTTCACCGCGGCATCCACCACCTTCTGGATCTGCCCGGCCTCCCCCTCATTATTCGGGCCCTCCTGTTCCAGGCCAGGCACCACGACCACCTCCGTGGCACCCAGTTTCTTCAATTCTTTATCCAGGCCCTTCTGCACATCGGCAATTACCAGGTTGTAGTTCCTCCGCGCAAACTCCTTTGCCAGGTATGGACCGATGTTAAGCTGGGTATCAGTGACGATGGCTGTGCGCACCCCGGTCTTTGAGTTGGTTCGCAATTTCCCCCCCGGCATAGGAGGGGGAGTCGAGTCCGCCATCGCCTGGTTCATGCCGACCCCGGCAGCGGCGAGGCCCGCAGCCCCGGCGGCGAGGAAACCGCGGCGATCGAGGCCAATCACGTCATCGTCTCTGCGTTCGTTGTCCATCACTTTCTCCTTCAAGACTGGCTTTCAGTTTTAATTACCCGATTCAAGGACGGGTAGGGGGAAAGGGGATATCGAGGTACTCGATGGCCTCCTTGCCGGTCACAACAGGGCGCCCCACCCTGTTGATCATTTCCCTGGCACGTGCCATCTGCTCCAGGTTGCCGGGGCCGGTAGCCCAGTCCTCCAGACCCACCCGAAAACTGCCACCGCGCTCCAGCGCCATCTGCGCCAGTGGCGTGTCCATTATGCTGACGTTGCCGACATTTCCGACGGACCACTTGAGATCCAGGCCCTCCATCATCTTCAGATACAGTTCCAGCGCCTCGGGTATCGGCGGTGCCAGAGAGGAAATACCTTCACCGCCAAAGTAAATATTCAACTTGGAACCCCTGGGCAGGGTGCCTCCCTTGGCCATGGCCACCACATTTTTCATCCAGCCCGGCTCGAACACGGAAATGGACGTGCCGGGGCCGTAGCGCCTGCAGACATCCAGAATGAAGCGGGTATCATCGGGCCAGAACCCGTACCAGAAAAAGCCCTTGTCCGAAGGAACCCCCTTGTCGTCGTATCCGCCCAGGGCGACCACCCCGGTGTCGAGCAGTACCATATTGGCCAGTCCCTCGCGAGCCAGGATTTCGTGGTGTCCGCACTGCACCTCTGCCGGCCACACGGCGCGCATCTTGTTATAGAGCTGGGGGGCAAAGTTAGCTGTGGCATAGATGATGCCGTATGGGTGCATCTCGCGAACCGGCTTGTAGGTATTGCGATAAAACTCTACCGCCTTGTCCACATCCTTATTCGGCTGGTTGGAGTGGGTGTGAACGATGGTGGCGCCGGCCTTGAAACAGGCGTCCATCTCGGCGATGTGCTCCTCCACCGTCTCCGGGACCTGCAGGTTACGCGCCTTGCTATTGGAGCCCGAAATGGCCACCTCCAGAATTACCGGTGTGTTTTCCACGGACCCGGTCATACTGGCCCTCAGCGGATAACTGGTCGCACCGAGTGCCATCGCGGCACCCGCCGCCGCTATCCCCCTGGCCAGGTCTCTTCGTTTGATATCAGCCACCTTATCCCACCTCCACAGTGCCATCGGCGTGTACGGTCACCGGGTCGCCCGTATTGACATAATCGAGGAATTCATCGCCCAACAGGTCAATGGTTATGCTGCGGTGGTCCAGCCAGATATCCGCCAACAGCAGGCCGCCGGCGGCCAGCGAATCAATATGGCGGGAAAAGAGCCAGGCCTTGGGCCCTATCTTCTTTTCCGCCATGATCATCATCAGGCAGGATGCGCTGCTGGAGCCGATGGTTTGTGGTATGCACAAAATCTTACCGCCGAGCTCCTTGCCGTAGAGGTCACGGTTGTCGCCGTCCGTGCAGATGGTGGATTCCGAACCCTTCAGCATAATATCAATCCACGCGGCACTTGTACTGAAACCCAGTCGTGATACCGCCGCTTCGCCCCCGATATTGCCGGGAAGACAGGGGCGCCCCTTGAAGATTTTCTTGGCCATGATCTCTCTCCTTGCCTGTCAGCCGACAGCAATTACATCGTCAGTTGGTGCCCCGTCGTGGCGACTGAGCTTCACGCCCCCGGTAACTGTTTTCGGCATGACGCCAGTTACGATGACCTGCATGAGTTCAAAATCGGGGAAGAAGCGTGCAGTGGAGTAAACCCTCGTCTTGTTCGAATTGGTGACCACCAGTTCGTCCGCCTGTTTGGGTGTGGTCAGGTACATCATGGGACAATTGCGGGGAAATGCTACCCCGGCCCTCTCGAGCTCTCCGGCCAGTTCCCTGTTGTCCTGGACGAAATGGTCAGTGACTTTCTCATGGGCAAACAGGTAGGTGGGAACCGCCACCGTCTTTTT
>JAACFI010000343.1 GCA_009937575.1 Haliea sp. | reverse complement strand
AGCGCATCACGCCGATATCGCCGCTGTGCACCTGCAGGGCAATAAACCCGGAAGCGTCCAGGCCGTCGAGGACTTCCGCCGCCGGTACGCCGTTGATCCAGGTTTTCAGCCGGGGACCGCGGGCCTCGATCTCCACATCATTCCAGTCATCCAGGCGGATAGCTGCGCGGGCTTCGGGATTTTCTTCCAGGTTGGCCAGCCAGCCGCGACGCGCCTCGTCGTAGATACCGCCACTCCAGGCGCGCTCGGCGTGGTCGAGTTCGTACTGGTAGCCGTAGGCGCGGCCGTCAGCCTCGCGCTGCTGTGCGCGGAAAAGCACGCCGGAATTACCCAGCTCATCCCAGCGCATCTGCATTTTCAGGGAGAAATCACCGTAGGTCTGTTCCGTGCGCAGGAAGGTGTTCTCACCAGGGCCGTGGCGACCGATAATCGACTCGCCTTCTGCCTCGAAAGTGGATTGCCCGCCGATGACCCGCCACCCCTCCAGTGATTCCCCGTCGTAGAGATAGCTGTACCCTTCTTCCAGCTCGAACACCTCCCCCGATGGCTTGAAAAAAACCCACCAGGCCCCCATACCCAGCACAGCAAAGACCATCAAAAATATCAGTTTTTTAAGCATAAAGAGGGAATTCCCGATTTATTCTATTGTTTCAGTTCAGCAACTGCCTCACACCCTGCTCCTCCAGGATGTCGAGGTTTTGCATAATTTGTTTGTGTACGCCGAAATAGTCGGCAAGCGTGTCCGGGACGATTCGCAGGCAGGCCAGTACAGCGTCAAGGCGCTTGTCGATAGCCTCCGCGCCTGTCCTCAATTCACGTAACTGTCTCCCTCTTGGATCTTCGATGGGTATATCGGTACACAGTATGAAATGGCACCAGGCACTGAGTGCCTTCAGCAATTTTTCCGGATGGGAATTATCCTGCAGGGTCGGCAGCCAGCGCTGCCTGATTTTCTCGCTGCCATCCATGGCGATCTGTTGGCAGCGGTGACCCAGGCAGGGGTTACTGAAACGGACAAGCAGTGCATCGCGATAGTCCTCCAGCTCGAAATTCGCCGGTACTTCCAGCGCCGGCATCAGGTCTTCAGCCATCAGGCCCTCGATAAATTTTCGCAGCCCGATATCCGCCATCACCTGGTCGACAGTTTCCAGGCCCGCGAGCAGGCCGACGTAGGCAATTGCCGAGTGCGTCGCATTCAGCAGGCGCAGCTTGATCGTCTCGTATGGCAGGATATCTGCCACAACCAGTACGCCGGCACTGTCCCAGTCCGGACGGTCTGCAGCGAAGTTATCCTCGATAATCCACTGCATGAAGGGCTCGGTGCTGACGGCGCCCTCGTCAAGCAGTCCAAGCCGATCAGACTGTTGCTGTTTCTTTTCCCCGGTCATTGCCGGCACGATACGGTCTACCATGGAACTGGGAAAAGCCAGGGATTTTTTGAACCAGGACAATACCTCCGGGAATACAGACTGCAGGTAATCCTGCAATATCGATTCCAGCTTCGCGCCATTGGCGGAAAGGTTGTCGCAACTGATCAGGGTCAGTGGTGCACCGCCGTCCTCCAGTCGTCGCTTCAGGCCCAGGGCCAGCATGCCCACTGTCGATGAGGGTTGCGAAGGCTCTGCCAGGTCGGCACTCACCACGGGGTCAGAGCGGTCCAGGGACTTCCCATCCGCTGCCAGACAATAGGCTTTCTCCGTGACCGTGAGTGTCACGATCGAAATCGCGGGGCTGGCAATTGCCTCCACCACCCGGTCCAGTTCCTGCGGGGCAACGAGTACGTCGCTGATAGCGCCGATGACACGCAATGCGTATCCATCCGCGGCTTCACTCATCACGGAATACAGGTTCCCCTGGGGCTTCAATTGCTGCGCCACCCGATCACTGCGCATGCAGACCCCGATGATACCCCAGTCGCCGCCACTGGCCGCCATGGCCTGCTCGGTGAACACCGCCTGGTGGGCCCGGTGGAACGCACCCAGGCCCAGGTGCAGGATACCTGGGCGCACGCTGCTGCGGTCATAGGCGGGCAACTGCACGGCGGCGTGCAGGCCCTCCAGTGTATCGGGATGCAGACGGTTCATACGAACGTCACAGCTTGTAGGCCTGCCTGGCCAGGGTATAGCTGAGGTCCACCGCCAGTTGCTGCGCCTCGTCCCTATCGATGCGGTGCTCCGCCACCAGTTGCGCCAGGAAACGGCAATCCATACGCCGCGCCACGTCATGGCGGGCGGGAATCGACAGGAAGGCGCGGGTATCGTCATTGAAACCCGCGGTGTTGTAGAAGCCGGCGGTCTCGGTGACCTGCTGCCGGTAGCGCAGCATGCCCTCGGGGCTATCGTGGAACCACCAGGGCGGTCCCAGCTTCAGGGCCGGGTAGTGGCCGGCCAGGGGCGCCAGTTCCCGGGCATAGGTGGTCTCGTCCAGGGTGAACAGGATCAGGCTCAGGCGAGGGTCGTTGCCGAAGCGATCCAGCAGGGGCTTCAGGTTGCGCACGAACTCACCGGGTAGCGGGATATCCGCCCCCTTGTCGCGGCCGAAGCGCTGGAACAACCGCGGGTTGTGGTTGCGGTACACCCCGGGGTGTATCTGCATCACCAGGCCGTCTTCGAGACTCATCAGGGCCATTTCCAGCAGCATCTGCCCGCGGAAAAGCTCTGCCTGCCCCGGCGTCAGGCTGCCCTGCAGGGCGCCCTGGTAGAGGCGCTCGCATTCAACCGCGTCCAGGTCTGCGGTACGCGCACTGGGGTGACCGTGGTCGGTGGAGGTCGCGCCCATGGTTTTGAAAAATGCGCGCCGTTCCCGCAGGGCGTTCAGATAGGACGCGTAGTCACTGCAGGACTCGCCGCTGAGCCGTGCCAGCTCGGCGATATTGGCGGCGAAGTTGTCGTACTCCGGGTCCAGCACTGGGTCCGGACGGAAGGCGGTGATCACCCTGCCCTGCCAGGGATCGTCCCGCAGTTTGCGGTGTGCCTCCAGGGGATCCAGGGGAGATTCGGTGGTGGCAATCACCTCGATATTGAAGCGCTCGAACAGGGTCCGGGGGAGGTATTCTGGGGTCGCCAGCAGCTTGTTGATTTCAGTATAGATGTCCTGCGCGCTGTCCCCGTCCAGGCGCTGCTCGATAAAGAACACCTCCGCCAGCACATGGTCCATCCACAGCCGCGTCGGCGTGCCCCGGAACAGGTGATAGTTTTCGCCGAACAACTGCCACACCTGCGCCGGGTCTGTTTCCATATCGGCACCGTCGGCAGGCGATAAACCCAGGGCCTCCAGGGCAATTCCCTGGCTGTACAACATCCGCAACAGGTAGTGGTCCGGCTGGATCAGTAATTCCGTGGCATTGGCAAACGGACGGTTATACGCGAACCAGTTGGGGTCGGTGTGGCCGTGGGGGCTGATGATGGGCAACGACGCCACCGACTGATACAACTCCCGGGCGATCGCGCGCTGCTCGGGGCAGGAAGCGAACAGGCGGTCCGGGTGCAATGCGAGTGTCTGTCCCATGACGTGACTCACTGGTTTTCCAGCAGGTGGTCGATCACCCGCTGCAGGTGGTTGTTCATGGCCTTGCGCGCGGCCCTGGCGTTGCGCCGCTGCAGGGCGTCGAGAATGGCACGGTGGTCGGCAATGATGGGGCGAATGCCCTCTTCCCTGACCCGCTGGTGGAAACGGGTGCTGATTTCCGACTTGTTGCGCAGGTCCCACAACCAGCCAACGGTAGCGCCCAGCGCGCTGTTTCCGGCGGCCTCAGCGATACAGCTGTGAAACTGCTGGTCCGCCTGCTCGGCGGCATCGTCCCGCTGGTTCTCCTGCTCCATGGCCTGGAGTATCTGTTGCAGGCGCTGTAACTGTTCATCGCTAATCCGCTCCGCAGCCAGGGCACAGGTCTCGCCCTCGATCAGCCGCCGGGCCTCCAGGATCTCGAAGGGACCGGGCCCCTGGTCACGGGCTATTTGTGCGGGACCGTCGCGCTGGTCCAGGACATAGACCCCGGAACCGGAACGCACTTCCACCTGTCCCGCGATTTCCAGCGCAATCATCGCCTCGCGGATGGTGGGCCGGCTGACCCCGAACTGGTCGGCGAGATCCCGCTCTGAAGGCAGGCGCTTCCTCGCTTCGAATACACCGTTAGCGATCAGGTCCTGAAGTTGCTCCGCCACCTGCAGGTAGAGCCGCTGTACCTTGACTGCCTGGATCTGCATCACAAACTCCTATCCAGTTCTCCGCTGGTCTGCCAACTGCTGGGCGCGCATGCTCAGCTCGGCGGCCTTGAAACAATGTTGCTGGGTCATGGCGTTTTCGCTGCCGTGCAGGCAGTCCAGTATAAACCGCCCGAAGAAAGGAAAACCGGTCTGGCCCTTGCAATCGATGGCCTGCTCCCCTTCCCCGTTCACCAGTAACAGTTTCGACGAGGGGGCGTCGCCGGCCACATCGATATACTTGCGCAATTCCATGGTGCCTGCACTGCCGACGATAAAGCAGCGTCCGTCACCCCAGGTACGCAGCCCTTCCGGGGTATACCAATCCACCCGCGTATAGAACGACGCCCCGTTGTCACCGGTGAGGGAGATTTCCCCGAAATCTTCCAGGCCGGGTTTATCCGGGTGACTGAAGTTTTCCACCCGGGCGAAGTTCACGGTGGCATCG
>JAACFI010000342.1 GCA_009937575.1 Haliea sp. | reverse complement strand
CTGCCCAGGGACATTTATACCCACGTCTCCGCCCGGGTAGACGTAGGCCTGTGGTTGCTGGAATGCCTGCTTCAACCTCTCTGGGGGCTTGCGCTACTGACAACGGTTGGAATAGCCAGTGAAAGTGCCGTCATCGCATTTCTCGAGTGGTCCGTGGGCCCGTCTCCGGCCTTACAGCCTAACTACGCCTGGATGCTGCTATACAGCCTGGTACTGCTGCTGTCTTACGACTTCGTTTTCTATAGCACCCACTACGCCATGCACCGGATCCCGGCGCTTTGGGTATTACACAGGATACATCACTCCGCCGAAGTGCTTACCCCACTCACTCGCTACCGCGAACATTTCCTGGCCGGACCTATCTGGACTGCGGGCAGTGGTTTCTCCTACGGCATTGCAGCGGGGCTGTTTGCCTACCTGTTCAGTGGTGGCATCACTGAGGCTACCGTGTTGAATATCGGCTTTTTCTTCCTGTTATTCGGGTTTAGCGGTTCTTTCCGGCACTACCACGTGCAGTTTCACTACCCGCACTGGCTGTCGAAGTGGCTGCACAGCCCGGCGATGCACCATATCCACCACAGTTACCTGCCCCAGCACTGGGACAGGAATTTTGCGGCGGTCACCAGTCTCTGGGACAGGCTATTCGGCACCCTGTACATACCGGAGCGGGACGAATATACCCCCTGGGGGCTGGGCCCGGAGTCACAGGACGACTACCGCTCCTTCTGGCAGAACACTCGCGCTCCCTTCCGCGACTGGTACCGAATGTTGCGCCCCGAACCCGGCGTTGCAACGCTTACAATGCGGCGAGATAAGCCTCTTTGACTTTCAGCTTGTGCAGCTTTTCACTGGCATTCCTGGGCAGGGGGTCAGGTGAAAAACGGATGGTGCGCGGCACCTTATAGCCTGCCAGGCGGTTTCCAAGGTGTTCCCTGAGCTCGCCCTCTTCCAGGGTCTTTCCGGGCGTGATATAGACCACCATAACCATTTCCTCGCCCATGGCGTCATCGGGTTCCCCGAACACCACGCACTCGTGAACCGAATCCAATTCATAGGCGGCGGTTTCGATCTCGCCCGGGTAGATGTTTTCGCCGCCACGGATCACGATTTCCTTGATGCGGCCGGTGATGTGCACAAATCCATCCGCGTCCACGAAGCCCACGTCGCCGGACTTCATCCAGCGCCCGTCGACGAAGGTCGCCGTGTTGGCATCCGGCTTGTGCCAGTAACCCGGGGTGCAGGTGATGCCGTACATCTCCAGTTCCCCGGCCTGTCCCTGGGGCAGCAGAGTCCCGTCGGGATCCACCGTTCGAAACCGCATGATGGGTGAGACCAGGCCGGAGGAATCGGGTTTAAGGTCATAAATGCAGCCACTCATGGTACTGCCGACAGCAAATGTCTCCGTCATGCCGTAACCGGCCGAGCGGCTGGGGCGGTCGCACTTGCGCTCGATCAGTTCCGGCAGCCCGGCGGGCATGGCGGCACCGGCACCGGTCACCCGGATCAGCGAACTGGTGTCGTAGTCATCGAAGGCCGGATTGATCAGCAGGTCCTGCACGATGGCCGGCACGCTGCTGAGGCTGGTGACTTTCTCTCCCTGGATCAACTCGAGGGCGCGCAGGGTATCCCACTTGTACATCATCACCACTTTCTGCCCCATCACCAGCGGCAGGTAAAAACCACTGATCAATCCCGTGGCGTGGAAAAGGGGCACGGTCAGCAGCGGGGTCTCCACCGTGGCGCCGCCCTTGAACTCCCTCGCCCCTTCCAGGGACATCACCAGCATACCCAGGTACATCATGTTGAAGAAGGCCTGGCACAGGCCGATATGGCGATGGACCACGCCCTTGGGAAAACCGGTACTGCCGGAGGTATAGAGAATGAGGCTTTCATCCTCGGGGGCCGCTTCCACCACCTCGCAACTGCGGCCTTCGCCCTCCGAGAGCAACTGTGAAAAGCTTACAGCCCCCTCCTGCCCACCAGCGCCTTCATCTGCCACGATGACCTCGACATCCAGTTCCGACTGGGAGCCTGCTATCAGCTTGAAGCGTGCCGGATCACACACCAGGTAACGGGCGCCGGAATCGCGCAGGGCATATTCCAGTTCCTCTGTCTTGCCCCAGCTGTTGATGGGGACCACAACCGCACCGACCAGCGCACCAGCCGCGAAGGCAATCATCCACTCGGGATTGTTACGCATGGCGATCGCCAGCCTGTCCCCCTTCTCCAGGCCCCGGGCCTGCAGCGAGTAGGCGAAGGCATCCACCTGTTCGAAGTACTGGTTATAGCTGTAGCGCCGCCCCTCGTACACCATGAACTCGGCATCACCGTGTCCCCGGGCGTTTTGGATCAACTCTACGGAGGTGGCCGCCGCGTGTTTATAGACCGGATAGGTGTAGCCATCGATATCCCGCTCTTCGAGCTCGAAGAATCCTCCCGATCCGGTGATTTCCTTCGACTTCTCGTGTACCTGTTGCATGGTGATAGTCATTGCCGTTCTCGCTTGTTCGCCTGGCCGAAAGTTTAAGGCAGAATTCAGCTAATTATGTCATCCTGTAGGCCATTTGGCGCCATCCGTTCAGCCTACTGTACTGAAGGGGGCGACCATAGACGACACAGGATAACTATTCGAAATCCACAGGGGAAAACGTGGTCGCCAGGAAACCAGTCACCGGTCTGCTGCTCACGCTCTGCCTTTATTCGATCGCTGCCATGGCCCGGGCCGATGCGCCCCTGCGCGCACTGCTGCTGACCAGTCCAGGCATCTATCACGACTACCAGTTCCAGTCCCGGGCCATCGGCGAGGGTATTGCCGCGCGCGCCAATGTGACCTTCGACATCTCCCTGGCGGAGCACGCGCGCTGGAAAACCACCGATTACGCAAAGGGGTATGACGTGGTGATCTACAACATCTGTATGGCCAACAACACCGACCGCGCACTGATCGCCAATATGCGGCGACAGACCGAAGAACTCAGTGTCCCGGCTATGGTCATCCATTGCGCCATGCACTCCTTCCGCAATACCAACGATTGGTGGCCCCTGCATGGCTTGCAGAGTAAATCCCACGAGCCCCTGGGGCGCATGAAACTGACAGCGGCCGAGGAACATCCCGTGCTGTCCGGAATTCCCGCCGACTGGACAGTGTCCGAGGACGAGCTCTATATCAACCTGCAGTTTCGGGCGCAGCCCCTGCTCACCTCTGTCGGGGAAGACGACGGGATACACGTTACCGCCTGGATCAAGCAACAAGGTGATACGCCGGTGTTCGGCACCACACTGGGCCATTCCGACGCGACAATGGAAGACCCGGTATTCCAGCAGTTGCTCACCAATGCCCTGCTCTACATCACCGGCAATCTCACAGACGACGGCACTCCGAATCCGGCCCTGGCGCCGAATCCGTCCCGTGGTGAGGCTATCGCCAGTTTTTCCGCCCCGCCGGGAGTGGCCTACCTCGACCCAGAGCAGGTGGATTGTGTGATGTCGGAGATACGCAACACTATCGGTTTCTGCTATGTGGGATGCATCGTCAATCCGCTGCTCTGGGGCGAAGAGGCCGATGCCTGCAAGGGTGACTGCGAAGCCCGCATACCACCTACGGCAGAACTCGCGGCGGCATGCCGGAATGACCAGGGCGGCTGACCGCCACCCTGACAGCCACAATAATCGTTACCATGAAGAAAATCCTGAAAGTCCTGCTTCTCTCTGTTACGGGTGTGCTGCTGATCTCGGTCATTACCACCATCCTGGTTCTCTGGGCCATGGATATGTTGAACAAAAAAGGAATCCAGGAAGCGCTGGATTTCGTGCAGAACAATCCCCCGGCCACCATCTGGGAGACAGTGATAATGGACCTGGGGTTTTACGGGGATGCAGAGGCCGACCCCAGCTACGGCCGACGACTGGTGCCCGGTCGCGGCCACGCGCCCTGGGTAATACGCTCCAACCTGGATGAGCGCCCGCGGGTGCTGAATTTCGCCCTGGCCCCCGGGCTGTGGGCCGCCTACCAGACCGAATCCGCCTCCCTGTACCAGGTGTGGCGCGGCGGTATCCTGTTTGAGGGGTCTGTCTACGACTATGTCGCCGGACCGCAGCCCACCAGCACCGGCAAGTGGTTCCTGCGCAGCGAGAACACTACGGAATGGAAACTCCGACAAGGCGGGCGCACCCTCCCCGCCCGGGTACGCTACCTTGGCCATTACTACAGCGCAGACAGGACCACGGCAGGCTTCGAGTTCCTGTTACAGGCCGGCGATCTGCAGGCGCACCTAAGGGAGCGCCCGGAAGTGACCACTGCTGACGGAGAGACGGTATTCCAGCGGCACGTCCACGTGGAAAGCGATACCGCCGACCTGCAGGTGATCCAAGGTGTTGTATCAGGCGATGACCTGGTGCTGGCGCCGGGAGATAACCTGCTGAGTACACCCCTCTCCAACCCGACCTTGATTCCGGAACGGGGCGATCCCCTCGCGAACCTGGATGGTGGCGACGTCGACGTGGGCGAGCAGGTCATCGCCAACAGCGATTGCCTGGGGTGCCATGCCGAGACACACCGGGTAGTAGGGCCGTCCTTCGCCCGCATAGCTCAGAAGTTCCGCGGCAAAGCACAGGCTGAGCCGATCGAGGCCCTGACCGACAGCATCCTCGA
>JAACFI010000341.1 GCA_009937575.1 Haliea sp. | reverse complement strand
GCTGGCCGGGCGCTGGGCAGAGGCCACCGGGATCGCCATCGACAACCTGGATTACTACCTGTGCTTCGCCTTCTGGCGCCTGGCAGCCATCGTCGAGGGCGCCTATGGACTTTTCCTGGAGGGTAAAGTGGACACCCCCTACGCCCGGGGCTTGGAATATGACGTCCCGGCCCTGCTCAAGGAAGCGCAACTGGCAGCCGAGGGAGACTGGTAGTGAAAGCGACCATGATGCACACCCCCATGACGGTGCAACTGATCATGCAGCACGGTGAGCAGGTCTTCCCGCAAAGCCGGGTCGGAGTTTTCGACGGCAGCAGCGTGAGCCAAACCAGCTATGCGGAGATAGCTGCCAGTGCAACGCGCCTCGCCGCCGGCCTGTACCGGCTGGGCATCCGGCCGGGAGACCGGGTGGGCACCTTCAGCTGGAACAACAAGGCCCACCTTGAGGCCTACCTGGCGATACCCTCCATGGGTGCCATCATGCACACCGTCAATATCCGCCTGTCGCCTGAACAGGTGGCCTATGTGATCAACCACGCACAAGACAGGGCTGTCATCCTGGACGCGAGCCTGCAGCAGTTGTTCGAACCGGTGATTCCCCTGCTCACCACGGTAGAACACATCATCCTGGTCGGTGAAGCAGAGAACCCGTTACCGACAGGCGTTACCCGTTGCAGCTACGCGGAGCTGCTCGCGGACAGCGAGCCACATTACGATTGGCCCGAGCTGGACGAGACCTCTGCGGCTGCAGTGTGCTATACCAGCGGTACCACCGGCAACCCGAAAGGGGTGGTGTACAGCCATCGCACCACCTTCGTCCATTCCATGGCATCCCGCGCGGCGGACACATTTGGCATCAGTGAACACGACCGTATCCTGCTGCTGCCCCCCATGTTTCATGCCAACAGCTGGGGCCTGCCCTACAGCGGCTGGTTCAGCGGCAGTGATTTCATTATGCCAGGGCCTCACTTACAGCCCGCTGGCATAAAGGCCATGGTACGCGCCGAGCGACCGACGATAACCGCCATGGTGCCTACTATTCTGGGAGACCTGTTGCGCGCCTCCGACGAGGAGGGACTGGACATGAGCTCATTCCGGATGCTGGTCTGTGGCGGCTCGGCGGTAGCGCCGGCGATGATCGATGCCGCCCGGGAAAAATGGGGCGTGCCAGTATTGCAGGGCTGGGGCATGACGGAAACAAGCCCCCTGTGTGCCCTGTCTCACCCACCGCGGAATCCTGGTCCCGGGGGTGGAACCCCGTGGCGGGCCAAGAGCGGCAGACCGGTGTCGGGCGTGCAGGTTCGCGTGGTGGATGACGCCGGCGAGCCACTACCTCACGACGGCGCCAGTGTGGGTGAACTGCAATTGCACGGCCCGTGGATCACCGGCAGCTACCACAAAGACGAGTCACCTGATTCCTTTACAGCCGATGGCTGGCTGCGAACCGGCGATGTCGGGCATATCGACGAACGCCATTTCGTCCAGCTCACCGACCGCACCAAGGATGTCATCAAGTCAGGCGGTGAGTGGATTTCATCGGTCGACCTTGAAAATGAGTTACTCGCACATCCCGACGTCGCCGAGGTGGCGGTCATCGCCACCGACGACGAACGCTGGCAGGAGCGTCCGCTGGCACTGGTAGTGCGAGAGAGAGACTCCCTGAGCGCATCCGAATTGCGCCATTACCTCGCTGGTCGGGTAGCAAAGTTCTGGGTTCCCGAGTATTGGGTATTTACGGATGAAATTGCCAAGACCAGTGTCGGGAAGATGGACAAGAGACAGCTGCGGGTCGCCAACGAACAAGGTGACCTGGACGTCGAGATAGTCCGTGATTGAGCGCATACTCAGCGAAGATTGCAGGAGGTAACGGAAATGGCAGGGAAATCAGCCAACAAACAACAGGGTAACGGCCGCATGACCCAGGCAGAGCGGACTGCCCTGTCCGACCAGCGAATGTTCGATGCGGCTATCAGCCTGATAAATGAACGCGGCACGCAGAAAACCACTCTGAAGGAAATCGGGGAAATCGCCGGTTACAGCCGCGGGCTGGCCAATTACCGTTTTGGCTCCAAGGATGGACTGATGCTGGAGCTGTTTGCCCGCTTCGACACGCGCTGGAAGGAGCACCTGGGCAGCTACGTCGAGACCAGGACAGGCATAAATGCGGTGCTGGCCGCGGCGGACGCGTTGCGGGACTTTCTCAAACTGGAGTCCGACTACATGCGCGCCATGTACATTCTCTGGTATGAATCCCTGGGTCACGAGTCAGAAATCCGCAACAGGCTGGCAGATCATCACGACGTCTACCGCAAAGACGCTACCCAGTGGATCAGTGACGGCATTGCCAGTGGAGAGATAGACCCTGACATCAACGCCGAGCAGTTCGCGGTACAGTACTGCGCCTTTATTTTCGGTCTCGTATACCAGTGGCTGGTCAATGCCAAAGCCCTGGACCTGGATGCCCTGTTCGAGGATTACGAGGACAATATCAGGAAACTGCTTAGCAGGAAGGAGTAAGAGCATGGCTTATCTGGAACGGGACAACGGACGCCGGGTGTACTACGAGGACAACGGCAGCGGCGAGCTGGCGATCGTGCTGATACACGGCTGGGGAATGAGCCTGCGACTGTGGGATTACAGCTTACCCACACTGCTGGATGCGGGCTTTCGCGTGGTGGCACTTGATCATCGCGGCTGCGGACAGTCCGACAAGGACTTCAGCGATATGAGTATTACTGCTATCGCCGACGATGTCGCGACGCTGGTCCATTCCCTGGGCCTGCAGAAGGTAGTGCTGAACGGCTGGTCCCTGGGGGGTGCTGTCGCGGTCGAGGCGGCGGCCTTCCTGGGTTCAACCTGTACTGCCCTGGTACTCACCTGCGGCGCGACACCGGCTTACCTGCAGAAGCCGGATTTCCCCCACGGCGGCACTGACGAGGCGCTGGCAGGCACGCTGGAAGCCATAGCGGCAGACCGGGCGAATTTTCTTCGCGCCCTGTCGGAGGGCGTTTGCGCAACCGAAGTCAGCGAGCCCGTGGTGCAGTGGATGTGGCAGGTATTCATGGACGCCTCCCCAATGGCTGCCCAGACCCTGGCTCAACTGGGACCACTGGACCAACGCGAGACCCTTGCGGGACTGGGCATGCCAATACTGTCATTCGTCGGTGGTAAGGACGAGGTCGTCGACCCGGCAGTGTGCCGCTCCGTGGCAGATTATCATTCCAACACGCGCACCGTGGAATTCGAGGCAGCCGGCCACGCGCCATTTCTGGAGGAACCCGCCGGCTACCACACTGCCTTGATCGAGTTTCTCCATGAACACCGTTGACAGACACTCACAGGAATCCCGATATGCAAGCTCCCCAATTCGGCCTCTGGTACGACTTCCGTAACCCCACCGCATGGCACCAGCCCTTCGAGGCATTTTACGCCGAGCGCCTGGCACAGATTACCCAGGCAGAAGAACTGGGTTTCGACTCCTGCTGGCTCACTGAGCACCACTTTTGCGAGGACGGCTACACGCCCTCCCCACTGGTACTCGCCGGCATGATCGGCGCGCGTACCCGGCGTATGCAGCTCGGTACCAACCTGATGCTGCTGCCCCTGCACGACCCTGTGCGTATCGCGGAAGATGCCGCCACCCTGTCGATCGCCACTGGTGGGCGCTTCGATCTCGGGGTCGGTATCGGCTATCGTCAGCTGGAGTTCGACCAGTTCGGTCGCAAGTTGTCTCACCGTCCCAGCCTGGTAGAGGAAGGCATTGAAATACTGCGCCGCAGCTGGTCCGGCGAAGCGGTAAATTTTTCCGGCAAGCGCTTCGAGGTCGGCGACCTGCGCGTCACTCCCGTGCCGACCAAAAGCCCCGCCATATTGCTGGGCGGCATGGCGCCACCGGCTATTGAGCGGGCGGCACGCGTCGCTGATGGTTTCCTCTGTACCGGTGGCCTGGGCCTCGATACCTACTGCGAGGCGCTGGAAAAACAGGGCAAGTCGATCACCGAGGGCAGTGTGGTACTGGGCTGCTGGGCGATCATCGCCGAGGACCCCGAGGCCGAGGCCGCTCGAATCGGCGACCACATCCTTTACCAGGTCAACGAGTACATCAAGTGGGGAGCCTTCGGACCACCGGCAGAAACCCCCTTGTTCGAAGATGCCCCCACCGCGATTGAAAACGGGCTCTACGAATTATGGGATGCCGAAACCGCCGTCAGCGAGCTGGGCAAGTTGCTGGATACCTATCCCAATATCCGCGATATCCATTTCTGGGCACAGTTCCCCGGAGAGAGTGTCGAGTCGGGCGATCGCCGCATGCGTTACATCGCCGAAAAGGTACTGCCGAGACTGCGCTGAATCAGTCCAGCCCGCACATCGCCAACATGCTGCTGAGAAACAGGCGGTGCGCCTCTTCCAGGTCGATATCGTCGTCGAAATAGACTGCCGAACGCAGGCCGATCATCAGGGAATAGGATAGCTCTGCAGCGTCCTTGGCATTGTTCATGAATATGCTGGGTGCACTGTTGAAAATATCCGCCAGGTAGGCCTTGCAGCGCATGTCGAAGTCCGCCTTGGTGACCCGCAGCACATCATCATTTACCGCGGCGCCAAAACACTCCAGCATGAAACCGATTTCCTGGCGGGTACTGGCCTCACTCTTGAACCAGAAATCCGCCAGCGACTGTACCTGCTCTCGGG
>JAACFI010000064.1 GCA_009937575.1 Haliea sp. | reverse complement strand
GCGCGTTTGCGTTTTCCGAGTTCACCAGTCTCGAAAAGTTCGCGGCACGCGGAACGACGAATCTTGCCGCTCGAGGTTTTCAATACCGTGTCGGGCGGCACCAAAAGGACTTCGTCCGGCGGTCCTCCGGTCAGGTCGGTAGCAACCTCGTTGATTTGCCGGGTCAGTTCACGCCGCGCGGTCTCGTCGCGTTCGCGTGTTTCGGCAAGCACGATCAAACGTTCCGATGCGGTGCGTTGATCGGCACTGGCGAACGCCGCGACCCGGCCCCTGCGAATTCCGGCCAGCTCGCCGACCGCGCCCTCGAGTTCGTCGGGGAAAATGTTGCGCCCGGCGCGAATGATCAGGTCCTTGACGCGGCCGGTGATGTAAATCTCGCCACCGGCGATATAGGCGAGATCGCCGGAGTCGAGCCAGTCGCCGTGCAGCAGCGCGTCGGTCGCGTCGGGATTGTCGAAGTAACCGCGGGTCGTTGACGGACCGCGAAACTGGAGCTGGCCGCGTTGCCGCTCGGGAAGTTCGCGATCGGCGGCGTCGACGATGCGGACTTCGTGGTGCGGCAACGGGAAACCGCAGGAGACAAAGCGCAGCGTGCTGTCATCCGGTCCCGATGGCGCCAGCGCCTTGCCGTCGAGCAGAAACGGATCGCGCGCGATGACGTCGATCTGCGGTCCGCGCCCGAGCGGAGGGAAACTGACCCCGAGCGAACATTCGGCGAGACCATATACCGGGAACATCGCGTCGCGGCGGAAACCGTGGCGGCCAAAGCGCTCGCAGAATTGTTCCACCGAGTCCGGACTTATGGTTTCAGCGCCATTGAACGCAACCCGCCAGCTGCCTAGGTCGAGGCCTTGCAGGTCCTCATCCGCGATTTTTTGCGAGCACAGCTCATAGGCGAAGTTGGGTGCGGCCGACAGCGTGGCACGGTGTCGATGTATCGCCCACAGCCAGCGCGCCGGCCGCGTGAGGAACGCGAGCGGTGACATGATGACCAGCAGCGGAGCAAAATACAGGCTGCCGAGCCAGGCGCCGATCAGTCCCATGTCGTGGTAAAGCGGCAGCCAGCTGACGAAGACATCGCTCGAATCTGCACGGATCGCCTTGCCGTCGGCGCGAATATTGGCGAGCAGATTGGCGTGGGTCAGCATGACCCCCTTGGGATTGCCCGTGCTGCCCGACGTGTACTGGATGAAGGCGAGGTCGTCGGCGTGGCGTGGCGGCGCGTGAAAATCGGCCTGACTCGCTTTCAAATCGGCGATCGTCGTCACCAGCGCCAGCGATTCCAGCTGCGACTGCAGCAGGCGCGCGAGGGTCTTCGCTTCGGGCACCGTAATCAGCATCTTCGCACGGCAATTGCCCAGGATACCGCTTTGCCTGCGCAGATGGTCTTCGAGTTGCGACGGGCGCATCGGCGGATAAATCGGCACTGGCACCCCGCCGGCATAGAGCACGCCGAAAAAACTGAAAAAGTAATCACTCGACGTCGGCAACATCAACGCTACCGCGTCGCCGGGCTGCAGGCCGTGCTGCTGCAAGCCGCGGGCGACATCGAGGGCGCCCTGCCTGAGCCCGCCATAGGTAATTACATCGCCGTTGTCGTCATCCTGGTGAAACTGGATATGCGGACGCTCGGGGTGAGACCTCGCGTACCAGTCGAGCATCTCAGTCAGCGTAGTTGCGCTCTCGGGTGTCTCGGTGACGGCTTCGAGGCCAAGTTCGCTGATCTGATGTGTAGCGATATCCAGGCCGCGGCTGTCGGCGCCCAGAATCGAGTCGAGCAAATCCCGCGGGGATTCGGCATCTGCGAAGACCCTTTCCGGTAGCGACACTTGAAATTCCCGCTCGATGCGGCCGATCAGTTCGACGCGGCCAAGGCTATCGAGCCCGATATCGCGATGCAGCGAATCGTCGAGACCGATGCCGCCCGTGTCGATTTGACCGGGATGCAGCTCGCGCGCGAGCGTTCCGACCAGATTCAATAATCTTGCCGTGGCCTGCTTTTGATCGATGGATGATGCGTCTTGACCCATTTAACCTGGTAAGCCGTTAATAGCCTGACAGAATCACATGTTACGCCATCCACGCGCATTATGAAGCTTATGAATAATAAAGAAAAAGTGCTTGATAAAAGTGGTAGCTACGGGTGGACTTGAACCACCGACCCCAGCATTATGAATGCTGTGCTCTAACCAGCTGAGCTACGTAGCCACAATCTGCAATGGGATGACCTGTCCCGAAGAGGCGCGCATTTTCCTGAATTTCCAGAATCAAGTCAAGGTCTTAAGGCCCGTCGGGAGTGGGCCAGGCGGTCAGTGACAGATTGCGTGGAGCAGTGGGTAGCCCACTGATGAAATTTGGTCTTTGAAGATCATTTATGACATCATTTGATGCCATAAATGGTGTTATTCTATTTTGCATGGGTGAAGAGATGCGTACCACGGTGACGATTGACGACGATCTGCTGGCTGAAGCCCAGCGACTTACCGGTATCAGTGAACGCGCTGTATTGATCAGGACTGCCCTGGAATCCCTGGTGCAACGTGAATGCGCGCGTAGGTTGGCGCGCCTGGGGGGGACTGAACCCGGCCTGGAAGATATACCGAGGCGGCGGCCGCGCTGACGATGGTGCTTGTCGATACCTCCGTGTGGATTGATCACCTGCGGAAGACCGTCCCGGAGCTGATTCACCTGCTTGAATCGGAAGAAGTGCTTACCCATCCATTTATTATCGGCGAGTTGGCCTGTGGGACTCTGCAAAAACGCCAGGACGTGCTTTACAACCTGGGAAAATTGCCCCGGGTGCCCGTGGCCAGTGACTCAGAAGTGCTGGCGCTAATAGAGCAAAACGCGCTGATGGGCAGGGGAGCGGGGTACCTGGATATGCATTTGCTGGCATCGGCGCGCCTGGTTGACAATATACGCCTCTGGACGCGTGACAAGAGACTCGCGCAACTAGCCAGCGACTTGTCCGCCATGCACTGAACACAGGCGGTACCGCCTGATCGCGGCGCCGGAGTAATTGGGGAAGCGGTGGACCTAGTCCTTATCCCTGGCCAGAATGTCCAGGTAACCCATGGCAAAAGCCGACGCTACAAAGGTCATGTGCAGCAGGATGTACCACATGATTTTGGCGTTTTCCACGTCCTGCGCATCCATGAACACCTTCAGCAGGTGAATGGAGGAGATGGCCACGATGCTGGCGGCAATCTTGGCCTTGAGGGAGGAAGAGTCCATTTTCCCCAACCAGCTCAGTTTTTCGCCATCGTCAGGTACGTCCAACTGGGACACGAAGTTTTCGTAGCCGCTCATCATTACCATCACCAGCAACCCCCCGACCATGGCGATGTCAATCAGCGAAAGTACCACCAGCACCATGGAAGATTCCTTCAGCTCCATGATGTGAAGCAAGAGGTGGATCACCTCTTGGAAGAACTTGATGCCCAGGGCTATCAGGGCGACGCTCAGGCCCAGGTAAATCGGCGCCAGTAGCCAGCGTGAGCGATACATCAGTGTTTCGATAACTCTTTCCATTGCAGTACCTTGGTTTGATCGAGTAGCAGTGAGTACTAGACGTTAAAACGGAAGTGGATGACGTCCCCGTCCTGCACCACGTAGTCCTTCCCCTCCAGGCGCCAGCGACCGGCGTCCTTGGCGCCCTGTTCACCATTGTGGGCGATGAAGTCCTCGTAGCTGACCACCTCGGCGCGGATGAAACCCTTCTGGAAGTCGGTGTGGATTACGCCCGCGGCTTCCGGGGCAGTGGCCCCCACCTTTACCGTCCAGGCCCGCACTTCTTTTTCGCCGGCGGTGAAGTAGGTGTGAAGGTTCAGTAACTCGTAGCCGGCGCGGATCACCCGGTTGAGGCCGGGCTCTTCCATTCCCAGGTCGGCCAGGAATTCAGCGCGTTCCTCGTCATCCAGTTCGATGATCTCGGATTCAAGCTTGTTGCAGATGGCCACCACTGCCGCGCTTTCTTCAGCGGCGATGGCAGTCACGACGTCCAGGTGCGGGTTGTCTTCGAAGCCGTCCTCGTCCACGTTGGCGATGTACATGGTGGGCTTGTTGGTCAGCAGGAACAGTTGATTTGCCAGGGCCCGCTCGTTGTCGTCCAGGTCCAGGGAGCGCACCGGCTTCGCCTCGTTGAGGTGGGGCAGCAGCTTGTTCTCCAGCAGCGCCTTCATGGCGATGGCTTCCTTGTCCATGCCCTTGGCCAGGCGCGTGACCTTCTGCAGCTGTTTCTCGCAGCTCTCCAGGTCCGCCAGGGCCAGCTCGGTGTTGATCACCTCGATGTCCGCCGCCGGGTGAATCTGGTTTGACACGTGGATGACGTTGTCGTCCTCGAAGCAGCGCACCACATGGGCGATGGCGTCGGTCTCCCGGATGTTGGCCAGGAACTGGTTACCCAGGCCTTCCCCTTTCGATGCGCCGGCCACCAGACCCGCGATATCGACAAACTCCATGGTAGTGGCGATTTCCCGCTGGGGTTTTACGATGGCGGCGATCTTCGCCTGGCGCGGGTCCGGCACCGGTACCACCCCGGCATTGGGCTCGATGGTACAGAAGGGAAAGTTCTCCGCGTCGATACCCGCCCGGGTCAGGGCGTTGAACAGGGTGGACTTGCCGACATTGGGCAGCCCGACGATGCCGCATTTGAATCCCATGTGAAATTCCTGTGGTTGGGGCGGCTCAGGCCGCCGTAAAACTGTGAAGCCGGGTCATCGCCTTGGTGTCGTCCCCCTCCACCAGCAGGGGCAGGGCGGCGATGGCTTCGTCGATACTCGCCTCGATGCGCGAGCGGTCCACCTGCGACGGAGCTCCCAGCACGTAGCCGGTCACCCTGGACGCGTGTCCCGGGTGGCCGATGCCGATTCGCAGACGGTAGAAGTCCTTGTTGTTGCCCAGGGCGGGCACAATGTCCCGCAGGCCGTTATGACCGCCATGCCCCCCGCCCCGTTTGAAACGGGCGGTACCCGGGGGGATATCCAGCTCATCGTGGGCAATGAGGATTTCCTCCGGGGAAATTTTGTAGAACTGGGCCATGGCTGCCACGGCTTTGCCGCTGCGGTTCATGAAGGTCGTGGGGATGAGCAGGCGCAGGTCGTGGCCGGACAGGTTCAGCCGTCCGGCCAGGCCAAAAAACTTTGATTCGGCCTGCAGGGAAGTGCAGCACTGGCGTGCCAGCTCCTCCACGAAGTCGGCCCCCGCGTTGTGCCGGGTACCCCGGTATTCTGCACCGGGGTTGCCCAGGCCCACAATCAGTTTGATAGCCGTCAACGCGGGTACCGCTGGCAGTGAGGAATTTATTCCTCGCTGCCGTCTTCTTCTTCTTCTTCCTCTTCGCCGGTCTCTTCAGCTTCCTCGGCTGCCACTTCGAGCTCTTCCTCGTCGGCGCTGCCTTTCGGAGCGATCACAGAGGCGATGGCCAGGTCGTGGTCTTCACCCAGAGACAGCGCCAGTGAGGTCACATTCTCCGGCAGTGCGATGTCGGACAGGTGGATGATCTGGCCAGTTACCACTTCCAACATATCCACCTCGATGTACTCGGGGATGTCGCCAGGCAGACACTGCACCTCGATGTCGGTTGCCTGGTGCTGGATCATGCCGCCCTCCATCTTGACACCAACGCAGCTTTCTTCGTTGAGGAAGTGGATGGGGATGTTCACCTTCACCACGGTCTTGTCGTCGACGCGCAGGAAATCCGCGTGCATCACGCTGTCTTTGGCGGGATGGCGCTGCAGGTCCTTGAGGATGGCTTTCTGCGCGTCGCCGCCGACGCTGATGGTCAGCACGTGGGAGTAGAAGGCCTCGTTTTCCAGCGCTTTTTCCAGGTCCTTGCGGATCAGGGTCAGGGGCTGGGGATCCTTGTTGCCACCGTAAATAATGGCGGGGATCTGGTCGGCGAGACGACGCAGGCGGCGGCTCGCACCTTTCCCCTTGTCCTCCCGCAGTTCTGCGCTCAGTTCAAATGCGTCTGACATGGTCATGACTCCTTTGATAATACCGTTACTGCGCTTGCGACCGGCGCGGTAACGGGGTTCAAGTAAACGCTGTCCCTACTGGAACAGCGCGCTGATGGATTCCTCGTTGGCCACCCGGCGCATGGACTCTGCCAGCAGGTCGGCGGTGGTGAGCTGGCGGATCTGTTCGACAGATTTCGCCTCGTCGCTCAGGGGAATCGTATCGGTAATAACCAGCTCATCGAGCTGGGAGTTCCGAAGATTTTCCAGGGCATTGCCCGACAGTACCGCGTGGGTACAGTAGGCCACGACCTTCAGTGCGCCTTGCTCCTTCAGTGCGTTGGCGGCCTGGCACAGGGTGCCGGCGGTGTCGACCATGTCGTCCACCAGCAGGCAGGTGCGGCCTTCAACCTCACCGATCAGGTTCATCACCTGGGCCTCGTTGGCCCGCGGACGGCGCTTGTCGATGATCGCCAGGTCAGCCTCATTCAACTGCTTGGCGATGGCGCGTGCCCTGACCACGCCGCCGATGTCCGGCGATACCACGATCAGGTTTTCGTAATTCTGGGTCACGATATCGTCGTTCAATATCGGCGAGCCGTAGACGTTGTCCACCGGGCAGGAAAAGAAGCCCTGGATCTGTTCCGCGTGCAGGTCCATGGTCAGCACGCGGTCGACGCCCACTGCGTCCATCATATCCGCGACCACCTTGGCGGTGATAGGTACCCGGGCGGAACGCACCCGACGGTCCTGCCTGGCGTATCCGAAATAGGGAACTACAGCGGTAATGCGCTGGGCCGAGGCCCGCCGCAGGGCGTCGATCATCACCAGCAGTTCCATCAGGTTGTCGTTGGTCGGCGCACAGGTGGACTGCACGACGAACACGTCCTTGCCGCGCACGTTTTCGTTCAACTCCACGGCGACCTCGCCGTCGCTGAATTTGCCCACATCCGCCTTACCCAGTGACAGGTACAGTCGGCTGGCGACCTTCTGTGCCAGTTCAGGGTTGGCGTTGCCTGTGAAGACCATCATTTTGGATGACATGGTCACCTGCCTTTCTAACCTGGTCGGTTTTTGTGTTTTCTAAATACAAGGAATGCCATACATCGTTGGATGCATGGCACTTTGTCACATATGGCTGGGGTGGCAGGATTCGAACCTGCGAATGCCGGGATCAAAACCCGGTGCCTTGCCGCTTGGCGACACCCCAATTAATCTCACGAGTCAGCTCAGGTACTGTGCTGCCGGGGATTCATTGACCCCTCTGGCGACGATGCCAGTCCATTCCGGCGGCAATTCGCATTCTGCTGCCCTGGCCTGCGCCTCGTTATCAAATGCGGTGAATACGCAGGCGCCGGTGCCTGTCAACCTGGCCTCTCCGAATTTCTCCAGAATTTTCAATGCCTTATCGACCTCTGGGTGGAGGCGTCTGACAAGTTCCTGGCAGTCGTTTCGGGAGTGCCCCTCGAAAAAGGCCGCTATTTTGATGGGAGAGCTGTTGCGTGTCAATTCCCGGTGGGAAAAAATTTCCCCTGTGGAAACATGGCATTGGGGCGTCAGGATCAGGTACCAACGCTCCGGCAGTGGCACCGGGGTGAGGATTTCGCCGATTCCCTCCGCCCAGGCCGTGCGTGCGCCGACGAACACCGGCACGTCGGCACCGAGGGAGCTCCCCAGTTGCTGCAGTTTCTCCTGCCCCAGGTTCAATGCCCACAATTGGTCCAGTGCCAGCAAGGTGGTGGCGGCGTTGGAGCTGCCACCTCCCAGTCCTCCGCCGGTGGGAATATGTTTTTCCAGCCGGATTTCGACGCCACGGGAATCCCGCTGCAGCAGGTGGGCCGCTCGCAGGATCAGGTTGTCTTCCGGCGGGATGTCCAGGCCCGGGCAGTGGAGCCTGATCTCGCCACTGTCATCAGTGGTGAAGTGCATGCGGTCTCCCCAGTCCAGCAACTGGAACAGGGTCTGCAGTTCGTGGTAACCGTCAGGCCTGCGCCCGGTGATGTGCAGGAACAGGTTGAGCTTTGCCGGTGACAGCAGGGACAGGTCGCGAGGCATCAGCTTTTTCCCGTCTGCCAGTCGCGCAGAATGATTTTTACCGCGGTGCCGCGGCCCTGGATGCGCAGCCGGGTAGGGAGGGTATAACCCTGGAATTCCTGGTAGTCCTGGTAGTGGATCTGCCAGTCATCCTGTTGCAGCCTGAGCAGCAGGTTGCGGTCGGGATCCAGTTCCAGTGACTGCACCTCCAGGTCCGGGGAGGGCAGGCCCTTCAGCCAGTAGGGCAGGGCCTGCACCGGCAGCTGCCACCCGGTATTGCGCTGCACTGCGTCCGGGGTGGAAACGTCAAAACTGTTGCGCTCGTCGCCCTGGCTGACTTCCATCCTCTGGCCATCGCTGTGCACCGTGGTGGCGTTGACGCCCATTGGGCCACTGAGGTTCAGATAACTTTCCCGCTCCTGTTGCCGCCAGTGCAGGGTGGCAGATTCGGATCGCTCAGCGGTGCGCAGGGCGAGTTTGCCACTTGCGGTCCAGTGCTCCAGCTGCGCCAGCTGCGCGCTGTGCCGGGTCCAGTCCTGTGGCTGGGGTGTCCGGGTGCCCGGACCGGCACAGGCGACCAGCAGTACCGTACCGGCCAGGATCAGGGCGGAGCGCACCAGGCTTATGGCTCCGCCGTCGGGGACGGGGCCTCCAGGGGCGTTCGCAGCGAGTCCACTCCCAGCCGCTCCAGGGTCTCCAGCAGCACCTTGTGTTCAGGGTCCTTCATCAGGGCCCCCTGCCACACTGTGGTGGCGGCCTCGGTCTCGCCGCTGACCCACAGCACCTCTCCCAGGTGTGCTGCCACTTCCGGGTCGGGGAACTCGGTGTAAGCGCGGGTCAGGTAACCCACAGCCTCCTCGTACCGGCCTTTGCGGTAGAGAATCCAGCCCATGCTGTCCAGGATGGCTGGTTCGTCCGGCTGCAGTTCCAGCGCCCGGGTGATCAGTTCATAGGCCTCGCCATAGCGCTGGGTGCGGTTTGCCAGGGTATAACCCAGGGCGTTGAGCGCGGTGGCATTGTCCGGATCGCGCTCGATGATGTCGCGCAGGTCCCGCTCCATCATTGCCAGGTCACCGAGCTGCTCCGCCAGCATGGAGCGGGCGTAAAGCAGTGTGTTGGACTGCGGGAATTGCTGCAGCGCCTCGTTGAGTACGTCCATGGCCTGGTCCTGTTCCCCGGATCGGGTAAACAGGTCTGCCTCCAGCCCGTAAAGTGCTTCAGCTTCTTCCGGGTGCGCCCGACGCTGCAGCACGAAGATTTCCCGGGCCTGCTGATACTGGCCACTGCCGATGAGGATCTGGCCGATGCGGTTACTGGCACTGAGGAATTCCGATTCCCCGCCCACCTGCATGTAGTGAGAGATGGCGGTCTGCATTTCGCCTTCGTCCTCGGCGATACGCCCCAGCCAGAAGTGCGCCTCGTCGACCCGCTGCTGCAGGCCCAGCATCTGCTTCAGGTAGGCCTTGGCCGCCAGGTCGTCTCCGATTTCCCGGTTGATCAGCGCCAGGGACAGCAGCAGGTCCCCGTCCCGGGGTGACTGGGCTGACAGGATCTCGAACTGTTCGCGGGCGGCGGCCATATCGCTGGCGGTCAACAGCCTGGCGTACTGCAATCGGAGTTGCTGGTTATCGGGGTTTTCCTGCAGGGCCCGTTCGAGCCGGGTGAAGGGCTTTTTCTCCCCCTGGGCGATCAGCACCCTGACCTCCAGCAGCAGGGCCTGGGGCTGGTAGGGCTCGATAGTGAACAGCTTGTCCAGTTTCTGCAACGACTGTGGATACTGCTCGAATTCCGCGAGGATGAGGGCCTGGGTGAGCAGCAGGCGGGTATTGTCCGGCCACTCCTCGGCCAGCTCATTGATGCCCTTGACCAGCTCCGCCTGTTGCTGCTTGTCCAGTTGGTCGAAGTTGCTGAGCAGGGCGGGGAACCTCGCTTCTTCCCCCAGTCGCTGGACCTCGGCCATGTGGGGCACGGCCTCCAGGGTCCGCCCCTGGCGCACCAGCAGGGTGGCGTAGGTATTCTGTGCCTCCGCGTTGTCCGGTTCCAGTTCCACCCAGAGTTCCGAGGCTTCCAGTGCCTCACGCTCCCGGCGCATGAACTGGGTCAGGTGGGTGGTGTGGGCGCTGATCCCGGCATCGCGCAGGACCCGGGACTGGGTCATATAGTTATCCAGGGCGATGTCGTATTCACGGCGGCGCAGGGCGAATTCCGCCACCAGCAGCGGGTAGACACTGTCGTCCGGAAAGGGTCGCTCCGGCAATTCCTGCTTTGCGGGCGCTTCCTGCTGCACAACAGGAGCGGCCGTCGGGACAGGCTCCTCGACAGGTGTGGTGCCGGCACAGGCAGTGAGCAGTGCTCCGGTGAGAGCGAATATCAACAGGTGGGGCATATGGGGATGACGGCGAAACAATCCGCGTAAATGACAGGCCCAATGATGACACAGACTGCAGTGGAAACCCACAAGGGCAAACCTGGCCCGCCACCGGGGCATTGGGGCCGGTTGCCGATGTACGCTGTCATTTGTCGCGTAACTTGTTAAAATCAGTGTGTTTTTTCAAATAAACCATGCAGTACCGCCGCCGGCAGCCCGCTTTGCGCCGCCGTGCACGGTTTCCTGTGGAGAATGCAGTACCGACATGAACCTGATCGCCCTGGGAATCAACCACAACTCCGCCGCCGTCGAGGTGCGAGAGCGGGTTGCCTTTGCCCCGGAGCAGGTCAGCGAGGCGCTGGCGGATGCCTGTGATGCCGGCGGTCTGGAGGAGGTGGTCATTCTCTCCACCTGCAACCGCACCGAGCTGTATGCCATCGTGCCCCAGGGTGTGGGCGCGGCTGACAAGGCGATGGAACTGATCGACTGGATGGCCAATTACCACCACCTGTCCGCAGGGGAGCTGCGCCAGAGCGCCTACCACTATGAGGCTGAGCACGCCCTGCAGCACATGGTGCAGGTGGCCAGTGGCCTGGACTCCATGGTGTTGGGGGAACCGCAGATATTCGGGCAGTTGAAATCGGCTTACGCGGTGGCCGCCGAGGCCGGTACCGTGGGCAGCGAACTCGGCCGGCTTTTTCCCCGGGTGTTTTCCATCGCCAAACGGGTGCGCACGGACACGGCTATTGGCGAGAACCCGGTATCAGTGGCCTACGCCGCGGTGGATCTGGCTGGACACATTTTCACTGACCTGGCGAAGAGCAATGCCCTGCTGGTGGGTGCCGGGGAGACCATCGAACTGGTGGCCCGTCACCTGATCGAGGCGGGGGTAAGCCGCCTTGTCATCGCCAACCGCACCCTGGGCCGCGCCCGGGAACTGGCGCAGAAGTTCGGCGCCGAAGCGGTGTTGCTGGCAGAGATCCCGGATCAGCTGTTGGACGCCGACATCGTGATTACCTCCACCGCCAGCCAGCTGCCGATCCTGGGCAAGGGCGCCGTGGAGCAGGCGCTGAAGATACGCAAGCACCGCCCCTTCCTGATGGTGGACATTGCGGTGCCCCGGGACATCGAGGCCCAGGTGGGAGAGCTGCCGGACGTCTATTTATACAGTGTGGACGATTTGCGGGAGATCGTGGATGAAAACCTGCGCAGCCGCCGCAACGAGGCGCGCAAGGCCGACCTGATCATCGAGGATGGAGTACAGCACTACCTGCTGGAACGGCGCTCCATTGAGGCGGTGGACGTGGTCAAGGAATACCGGCAGATGGCGGAAGATCTGCGGGAACAGGAATTGCAGCGCGCCCTGCGCGCCCTGTCCCGCGGGGACGATCCCGGCCAGTTGCTGGCCCAGCTGGCCCGCGGCCTCACCAACAAGCTGATTCACGCACCTACCGCGGGCCTGAAGCAGGCCAGTGCCGAGGGCCGGGTTGACCAGTTGGGCGCCGCCCGCAAGTTGCTGGGCCTGCAACAACCGCAGGACGAGACACCGGCGCCGGAGAGTACCGAAGAGACCGATTTCGAGTTGCCTGCCAACGCCATTTCCACCGACAGACGCACGCTGCAATGAAAGCCTCTCTCCTGAGTAAGCTGGAAACCCTGTGCGACCGGCACGAAGAAGTATCGGCCCTGCTGGGGGACAGCGAGACCATCGCCGACCAGAATCGCTTTCGCGACCTGTCCCGGGAGTATTCGGAGCTGGAGGCCGTGGTGCAGTGCTACAACAAGTTCAGCCAGGTCAAGGCCGACCTGGACGACGCGCAGCAGATGCTGGAGGACAGCGACCCGGAGCTGCGGGAAATGGCGCGGGAGGAACTGGAAGACGGAGGCGAACGCCTGGCAGAGTTGGAGACCGAGCTGCAGACATTACTGTTGCCGAGGGATCCGCGGGATTCCCACAATGTGTTCCTGGAAATACGCGCCGGCACCGGCGGCGACGAGGCGGCGATATTTTCCGGTGACCTGTTCCGCATGTACTCCCGCTACGCCGAGAACCAGGGCTGGAAAGTGGAGGTGCTCTCCGAGCGACCTGGGGAGCATGGCGGCTACAAAGAGATCATCACCCGGGTCGAGGGTCGCGACGTTTACGCCCATCTCAAGTTCGAATCCGGCGCCCACCGGGTACAGCGGGTGCCGGAAACCGAATCCCAGGGGCGCATCCACACCTCCGCCTGTACCGTGGCCATCATGCCCGAGGCGGAGGCGGTCGACGAGGTGGAGATTAGCAAGGCGGACCTGCGCGTAGACACCTACCGGGCCTCCGGGGCCGGTGGCCAGCACGTCAACAAGACCGACTCCGCGGTGCGCATCACCCACCTGCCCAGCGGTATCGTGGTGGAGTGCCAGGACGAACGCTCCCAGCACAAGAACCGCGCCCGGGCCATGTCCCTGCTGCAGGCAAAACTAATGACCAGCGCCCAGGACAAGCAGGCCGAGGAGCAGGCTCAGGAGCGGCGCAACCTGGTTGGCACCGGCGACCGCTCGGACCGCATCCGCACCTATAACTTTCCCCAGGGACGGCTCACCGACCACCGTATCAACCTGACCCTGTACAAACTGGCGGAAGTCATGGAGGGCGACCTGGACGCGGTGATCGGCCCGCTGCGCCAGGAGTACCAGGCGGACCAGCTGGCGGCCCTGGCCGAGAACTGATGGCCAGCGTGCGTCAGCTCCTGCGCGCCGCCGACGCTCTCTCGGGGGACAGTCCCAGGCGCGACGCCGAAATCCTGCTTTGCCACTGCCTGGACAAGCCGCGCAGCTGGTTGTACACCTGGCCGGAAGCCGAGGTGGGGCAAGCCGGCGCAGATAACTACCGGCAACTGCTGGCGCGCCGGGCCGAAGGTGTCCCGATAGCCTACCTGACCGGCCGGCGGGAGTTCTGGTCCCTGCAGCTCCAGGTCAACGAACACACGCTGATTCCCCGCCCTGAAACCGAAACCCTGGTGGAGTGGGCACTGGAATTGGAACTTACGGCAGACGCACAGGTACTGGACCTCGGTACCGGATCCGGTGCCATCGCCCTGGCGCTGGCCAGTGAGCGGGAACAGTGGCAGGTCACTGCCGTCGACAACAGTCTGGAGGCCCTGGCGATCGCGGCGGCCAATGCCGGGCGCATCGGCTTGGGGCGGGTGTCCTTTGTCGAGTCCAACTGGTTCAGCGCCCTGGGGGGGCGCCGTTTCCACCTGCTGCTGAGTAATCCACCCTACGTTGATGCCGGTGACGATCACCTGCAACAGGGGGACCTGCGCTTCGAACCGCGCGGCGCGCTGGTGGCGGCAGATGGTGGACTGGCGGACCTGTCGCGCCTGGTGGCGGAGGCGCCGGGGTACCTGATGCCGGGGGGATGGCTACTGCTGGAACACGGTTTAGAGCAGGGCGCGCAGGTGCGGCAACTGCTGCAGACACAAGGATTTCAGGCGATTGCCACCCGGCGGGACATGGCGGATCGTGAGCGTATCACCGGGGGGTGCTGGCATGCTCAGTGACGAGCAATTACTGCGGTACAACCGCCAGATCCTGCTGCACGATTTCGACGTGGCCGGGCAGGAGCGGCTGCAACAGTCCAGCGTGCTGGTGGTTGGCCTGGGCGGACTCGGCTGTCCCGCCGCGCTCTACCTGGCGGCGGCGGGGGTGGGGCGGTTGCTGCTTGCTGACGGTGACGCGGTTGAGCTGAGTAACCTGCAGCGGCAGATCGCCCACACCGACGCCGATATCGGGCTCAACAAGGCCCAGTCGGTGGCCGATGCCATTGCCGACCTCAATCCGGAGGTCGCCCTGGAAGTGATTCCCCGGCGCCTCGACGAGACCTCCCTGCCGCCACTGCTGGAGGGGGTCGACCTGGTACTGGATGCCACCGACAACTACCCGGTACGCTATGCCCTCAACCGGGCCTGTATCGCTGCAAGCATTCCACTGGTTTCCGGCGCGGCCGTGCGCAGCGAGGGGCAGGTTGCACTGTTCGATCCCCACCGGGGCGGCCCCTGCTATCGCTGCCTCTACCCGCAGGAAGGTGAGCATACCGCCCTGAGCTGCAGTGACAGCGGCGTACTGGCGCCGGTGGTGGGGGTGGTGGGTTCCCTGCAGGCCATGGAGGCTCTCAAGGTGCTCAGCGGCTTTGGCGAACCCCTGCGCGGCCGGCTGTTGCTGCTGGACCTGCGGACTATGGACCTGCGCTCACTCACCCTGTCGGCCCGGGGCGATTGCCCGGACTGTGGAGCGCTGCAGCGCAACTGATCGGCTCAGGCGGGCTCACCGGCCCGGGCGTCTTCCGCTGGTGACAGCGGGCGCCGCAGGATGTGGGACAGCCGCCACAGCACCAGCAGCGTACTGACCGCAATGCCGAGGATCATCCCTTTCCAGAATCCCAGGGTTCCCTCCAGCGCCGAATCCGACGTGGCGATACCCAGCCAGTATCCCACCGGCAGCGCGATAAGCCAGTAGGCGATACAGGAGACCACGAACGGGAACCGGGTGTCCTTGAACGCCCGCAGGCAGAATGATCCGGCCACCTGCGCCGTGTCGATGATGATAAACAGCCCCGCCAGGCGCACCAGGGTGACTGCCATGGTGTGGATCGCCGCCTCGTCGGTATAGGCACTGATAATGGCCCCTGGCGCCGTGAGCAACAGGGTGATGGAGGCGATCCCGACCAGCACCGTTATCGAACTGCCGCAGGTGATGGACAGGTTGATGGCGGCCCGGTCGCCTGCACCGATGGCGTGGCCTATTCGCGTGGCCATGGCGGAACCGATACTGATGAGCGGCATATAGATCACGTCCCAGACATTGAAGGCGATCTGGTGAGAGGCCATGGCGGTGTTTCCCAGGGTCGCCACCATCAGGGCAATAACGGAAAAAACCGCGATCTCCAGGAAGAACGTCAGTCCCATGGGCAGCCCCAGGCGCATTATCTCGCGCAGGCGCTGCATGTCCGGTGCCACCAGCTTCAACGGGGGCAGGTAGGGTTTGAGTTGCGGCGCCCGCGCCATGTAAAAGGCGATGAGCACCGGTCCCAGCCACATGCTGATGGTCGTCGCCCAGCCGCAGCCCGCCGCGCCCAACTCGGGTGCGCCCCAGCGGCCGTAGATAAGCATATAGTTCAATGGAATGTTGGCGATAAAGCCCAGCACGCTGGCGATGGCGAAGGGTCGCATGACACCGATGCCCTGGGTGTGGCAGCGCAGAGCCTGGAACACGGCGCTGGCGGGCAGGCCGAAGGCCACTGCCTGCAGGTAATCCAGGCTCTTGGTGTGGGTTGTCGCGTCCAGATCCAGCAGGTTCAGCAGCGGTTCGATGAAATAGCACAAGGGCCCGGCCACCAGCCCCAGCGCCAGGGCAAGCCACATTGCCTGGGGCAGGGAATCGCGAATACGTTGCAGCCTGCCCGCCCCGTAGTCCTGGGCGATCACCACCGTGGCACCGAGCATCATGCCGATAAACAGCAGGAATATCGGTAACCAGATGTTGTAACCAATGGCGATGGCAGCCAGGTCGATGGCGCTGTAGTGTCCGGCCATGATGGTATCGACCACGCCAGTGCCCATCTGCGCGAGTTGCGCGATGATCATCGGCCAGGCGATAGCGAACAGCGCGCGGGTTTCCGCCAGGAATGCTGCGGGTCTTATCAGGTGCATGGGTTCGGGTTTTGATTGGTGACGAATTTCGCTGACGGCAACTGAAACCTTTTGATGTATGTTGCTGTCACAAGGAGAACAAACCTACAGGGAAACTGATTCATGAATGCATTGGCAGGGTGGTATCACAGTATACACAACGCGATTTTTCCGCGCCTCCAGTATCTGGACGGACTGGCGCCGCTGGCCATCCGCCTCTACCTGGTGCCGGTATTCTGGATGGCCGGCACCCAGAAAATTGCCGGCATGGAGAATACCATCGAGTGGTTCGGCAACCCGGACTGGGGTCTGGGGCTGCCCTTTCCCGCCCTGCTGGCCCACCTGGCGGCCTACACCGAGGCCATTGGCGCCCTGTTGCTGCTGCTGGGGCTGGCGACCCGCTGGATCTCTATCCCGCTGATGGTCACTATGGTGGTAGCGGTTTTTGCCGTGCACTGGGATAACGGCTGGGCGGCTATTGCCGATTCCAGTGCCCAGGAAGTCGCGGTGCGCCTGGGGGCTGCCAAGGAGATCCTGCGCGAACACGGCAACTATTCCTGGCTCACCGAAAAGGGTAATTTCGTCATCCTCAATAACGGCATTGAGTTCGGCGTCACCTATTTCATCATGCTGTTGGCACTGCTGTTTACCGGCGGTGGTCGCTATACCAGTGTCGACTATTACCTCAGCAGGCTGTTTCCGGAAAAATCCTGACGGTCGCGGTCCGGCCCCCTTTTCATGCTGAAAATGGTAGACTAGCGCGTTTTTTGCGCAGTCACAGGATATTTCAAGTTGATCAAGAGTCTAGTCGGGCGCCTTGCGGCCAAGGGAAGCAACCCCCAGGAGCCATCTCCTGCCACCTCCGGGCACGGCCAGCCACCGCGGCAGGAGCCTTCTCACAAGGCCTCTGCGGAGGGCAAGCAGGGAGAGAACAGCCGTACCGCGGCCCCCGGAAAGGGCAAGCGGCGGCGCCGTCGTGGGGGTCAGTCGAAAGCCGCGGCTCCCGCCTGGTCCCTGGACGATTTCCAGGTGGAACCGAAAGAGGGCGAGACCCGCTTTCACGACCTGGGCCTGCGCGATGAACTGATGCGGGGCATAGCGGACCTCGGATTCAAGTACTGTTCCCCCATCCAGGCCTCGGTACTGCCACACACGCTGCAGGGGCACGACGCCATCGGTAAGGCACAGACCGGTACCGGTAAAACCGC
>JAACFI010000063.1 GCA_009937575.1 Haliea sp. | reverse complement strand
GTCCCGCTGATCTGCGGCTGTGCCGGACTCGTCATATAGGTTAGTATCTATTCTGCCTTTGTGCCCTTGCAAGGAGAGCCTGTGATGAGACGACTTCTACTCGCCCTGTTCCTGGTTGGTATTTCGGCCCCGACTCTGGCCTGGCAGTGGCCCTGGCAGGATACGCCGGAGGAGAGGGTGGAGTATTGCATGGGCTTCCTGATGCGCAGCCTGGGCGATTTTCCCGTGGAGGGGCTGTCCCGGGTGCAGTTGTGGCTGGCCTGGAACGAGGTCATGAAAGAGGTGCCGGTCGGGCACGATTCCCAGCACCCGGAATTCCAGGCGGGTAAAGCGTTTTTCAATGACATGCTCGCGGCCGGTAACACTCAGGCCATCTTGGACGAGGCCGATGGGGCCTGTGCCATGGGCACGGGTTGAATCGCGCCCGTTCTTTACAAGCTTTCCCGCAGGGGCAATACTTGCGGGATTAACAAGAAAATTCCCCGGGGATATCCATGAAAACTGCAATTTTCGCTGTTGGCCTGTCCATGCTCGCTGTGCTGAGCGCCTGCTCCCGACCCGAGCCACTCCCGGAACCCATCCGCAACCTGCGGGTGATGGAGGTGGGCGAAGTGGCCAGCCTGCAGGGTGGGCAGGTCCCCGGGCGGGCCCGGTCCGCCGATGAGGTGGACCTGGCCTTCGATGTCAGTGGCACGCTGATCGAGCGCCCGGTGAATGTCGGTACCACGGTAAAGCAGGGCGACCTGATTGCCCGCCTCGATCCGCGGGACTTCCAGGCCAACGTGCGCGCCGCGGAAGCGGATGCCCGGAACGCCGAGCGTAATTTTAAGCGGGGCCAGGAACTGCTGGCGGACAAGTTTATATCCGAAATGGAGTACGACCGCCTGGAAGCCCGCGTCGATGTGACCCAGTCGGCCCTGCAGGTGGCGCAGAAAGCCCTCAGCGACTCGGAGATTTATGCTCCCTTCAGCGGCATCATCGCCAACACCTTCGTGGAGAACTTCCAGTCGGTACCGGCAAAGAAAGTGATCGCCAGGTTGCTGGGTGTCGATGTCATCGAGATGGTGATCAATGTCTCCGAGCACCATATCGCCAACCTGCGCTATATATCCGAGATTGAAGTGGAGTATGACGCACTCCCCGGGACGCGTTTTGATGCGACGATCGTGGAGGTCGGTACCGAGGCATCCACCACCACCCGGACTTTTCCCATCACCCTGAGCATGAAGCAGAACCCGGAACGGCCAGTGCTCGCGGGCATGGCGGGCATAGCCTATATCTCTATCGAAATGCCGGATACGGATAAGACCAGCTACGTGATCCCGCCCAGCGCCCTGTTCGGTGATGCTCAAAGCAACGAGAGCATGGTCTGGATAGTCGGCAGTGATAACCAGGTGAGTTCCCGCAAGGTCAAGGTGGGGCGGATTTCCAGGAGCGGTATCGAAATCCTCGATGGCCTGCAGGCGGGGGACATGATCGCGACCGCGGGTGCCCACGTGCTGGCCGAGGGACAGCAGGTCAATCCTGTCAAGGTCGGGGGGTAAGGCCGTGAACCTGACCCAGTTCGCGCTCGAAAAACGGGCGATCAGCTACTTCTTCATCTTCCTGCTGGTGTTTGCCGGTACGGGCGCCTATTTCGCCCTGGGCCAGTTGGAAGACCCCGAGTTCACCGTCAAAACGGCGGCGATCACCGTCAATTACCCCGGCGCGACCGCTGAGCAGGTGGAACTGGAGGTGGTAGACCTGGTTGAAACCGCCCTGCAGGAGATGGTGGAACTCAAGCACGTGTACTCCATGGCGCGCCCCGGGCAGGCCATTATCAAGGTGGATATCCAGAATCACTACTGGTCTGACCAGATTCCCCAGGTGTGGGACAACCTGCGCAGCAAGGTGGGCGATATCGAGGGTCAGTTGCCGCCGGGGGCGGAAAAACCCAGTATCGGTGACGACTTTGGTTTCGTATTTGGTTTTCTTATCGGTATCAGTGCCGACGGCTATACCGCCTCCGACCTGGATGAATACACCAAGGCCGTGCGCAAGGAATTGCAGGTTATCCCCAACGTTGCCCGGGTGGATACCTGGGGCCGTCAGCCCCGCACAGTGTACCTGGAGATATCCGAGACCCAGCTTTCCCAGCTTGGGATCCGCGCGGAAGATGTTCGCAGGACCTTGCAGCAGCAGAACATGGTGGTGGATGCCGGCTCGGTCAACCTGCAGGGGCAGCGTTTTCGCCTTGCGGTCACCGGGGAGTTTGAAACTTCAGAGGCGATCGGTAACCTGGTCATTGCGGGTGTCGGCCAAGAGGCCCGCTCCGAGGGTGCCCGGGGCGACGAAATCATCCGCCTGGGCGATATCGCCACCGTGGTGGACGGTTACCGGGACCCGCCTGGCACACTGTTGCGTATCAATGGCCGGCCAGCCATCGGCCTGGCGGCCGCCCCGGTCTCCGGGGTCAACGTGGTACACGTGGGGCGCGCGATAGACGAGCGCCTGCACGAAATCAATGCCAAGTTGCCCATCGGTATCGAACTGGAGAAAATTTCCTGGCAGTCCGACCAGATCAGTATGTCGATCAACGATTTCCTGCTCAGCCTGGCCCAGGCGATAGGCATCGTACTGTTGATCCTCGCCGTCACCATGGGACTGAAGGTGGGCCTGATTATCGGCACCAGCGGGCTGTTGTTCGCTATACTGGGCACAATGCTGGTGATGTTCGTGGTGGGTATCGACCTGCACCGGGTGTCGCTGGGGGCGATGATCATCGCCATGGGAATGATGGTGGACAACGCCATCGTGGTCGCCGACGGTATACAAGTGCGCCTCAAACAGGGCATGGAGCGGAACGCGGCGGCCATCGAGGCGGCGTCCCAACCGTCGATTCCACTGCTGGGCGCCACCATCGTCGCCTGCATGGCGTTTTACCCGATCTTCGCCTCGGACTTCGACACCGGTGAATACGCTGGCTCCCTGTTCACCGTGGTGGCAATCTCCCTGCTGATCAGCTGGTTCCTGTCGCAGACGGTCACGCCACTGATGTGCGTGATGTTCCTGCCCGATCCCAAGGACGGCGGAGAGAAGGATCCCTATGATACCGCCCTGTATCGAGGCTTTGGCGGTGTGCTGGATATTTCCATGCGCAACGCGCGCCTGTTAATGCTGGTGATGATCGGCATCCTGGTGCTGTCCGTGTGGGGCTTCGGCAGTGTCAAGCGCATGTACTTCCCGGATTCCGCCCGCTCCCAGTTGATGATCGATTTCTGGCTGGAGGAGGGTTCCCGTATCGAACGCACCTCCGCGCTTATTGCCGAGATGGAGCAGGAATTGATGACCTACGAGGACGTCTCCCTGGTCAGCAGCTTCATCGGAGCCGGGCCACCGCGCTTTTACCTGCCGGTGAATCCGGAGAGCAACTATTCCTCCTATGCCCAGGTCATCGTCAATACCCATTCGCTGGAAGGGCTGGGCAGGGTGGAGGACAGCCTCGATGCCTGGCTGGCAGAGAACAATACCGATGCCCTGGTGCGGGTCCGCCGCTACGCGGTCGGGGCATTCGACGACTGGAAGTTCGAGGCCCGATTTGCCGGCCCGGCCAATGCCGACCCGAAGGTATTGAGAGACCTGGCAGAGCAGGGTATGGCCATCCTGCGTGACAGCGATTATGCCAAGGAGGTTCGCACCAACTGGCGCACCCCGTCCCGTGAACTGGACGTCCAGTTCAATGAAAACCGCGCCAATTTCGCGGGAGTTACCCGTGACAACGTCGGCTTTACTACCCGGCGGGCGGTGGATGGCGTGGCGGTTGGCCTGTACCGGGAGGACGACGAACTGATTCCCATCGTGACGCGCTCGGTCGATTCCATACGAGAGAATGCGGCGGTCGCCCTGGAGAGCCTGCAACTGCTGCCGACCATGTCGACCAAGACCCTGCCCCTGGCCCAGGTGGTGGATGGCAGCGAATTTACCTGGCGCGACAATATCATCTGGCGTTGGGATCGCAAGCGCGCCATCACCGTGCAGGCGTCGCCGCGCAACGGTACGGCGCCGATGCTGATGGACGATGTGCGCGCAAAATTCGAGGCCATCGAACTGCCCAGCGGCTACCACCTGGAGTGGGACGGGGAGTACAACAGCCAACGGGAATCCACCGAGGCACTGCTGCCGGGGTTTGTGCCGGCCTTAATCATCATGGCGTTCATCATCGTCGCCCTGTTCAATGCCTTCCGGCCGCCGCTGATCATCCTGCTGGTGATCCCGTTCGTGATGATCGGAATTACCTTCGGCCTGCTGATTACCGCAACGCCCTTCGGCTTTATCGCCCTGCTCGGCGGTATGAGCCTGATCGGCATGATGATCAAGAACGCGGTGGTGCTGCTGGACGAGGTCAACCTGAACCTGGGGCGGGGGCTGAGCCAGTACAAGGCAGTTCGCCAGGCGGCCATCTCCCGTCTCAGCCCGGTAGTCAACGCCGCGGCAACTACTGTGTTCGGGGTTGTCCCCCTGCTGTCGGACCTGTTCTGGGAAGGCCTGGCGGTGACCATCATGTTCGGTCTGGCCTTCGGCACCATTCTCACGATGGTGGTGGTTCCGATGCTCTACACCATCCTGTTCAGGCTTAAACCGGAGTGAGGTCTATCCGTCCCGGCCATACGGTATCTGATGAATCGTTTGATCGACACACGGTATAATTTTTTCTGGCTGGCCGGGGCCCTGGTGTTCCTGATGTTCATCGAGGCCGTCGTCGCCCAGTTTGACTGGCGCGAGGCCCAGCGCCTGGTCAATATCACCCTTTTCGTCACCATCGTGATTGCGGTCTGGTCGGTTGGTAGCGCTGGCGGCAGCCGCTGGATGAACTGGAAGATCGGCATGTCGTTCATCATCGCCATCCTGATGATCAGCGACAGCATTATCGAGAGCAACTTCCTGGCCGTCTACCAATTGGCCTGCTGTTTCCTGTTTCTCAGTTTCACCTTGTATATCTGCTGGCGGCAGGTGATGTTCAGTGGGGATATCGATGGCAACAAGATCGTGGGGGCCATCTGTATCTATATCCTGCTCGGCCTGATCTGGGCCTTTGCCTATCTCCTGATGCAGGAGGTATTCCCGGGGTCTTTCGTCATTTCCGAGGACGATACCTGGCAGCACAACCTGGGTGACGCGGTTTACTTCAGCATGGTGACACTGACCACGCTGGGCTACGGCGACATCACGCCCCAGGAGCCAGTGGTGCGTTTCATGAGTTACCTGGAGGCGGTCACCGGTGTGTTTTACACCACGGTGCTGGTGGCCAGCCTGATCGGCATACGCCTGGCCCACTACAGCGATAAATTGACTCGCGATATGGCGGCGGACGAATGATCACACATTGCACCGGGCGACAGGTAAATCGGTGATATGAAACGCGTCATTACTCACCGGAGTAACTTCGTCTGGCTGCTGATCGCGTTGCTGTTTCTGTTATTCAGCGACGCCATGTTCGCCCAGTTGGACTCCCACCAGGGGCAGCGGTTGATCAATATCACCCTGATGCTAACCATCGTTGCCGCGGTCTGGTCAGTGGAAACCTCTCAGGGTCGCTGGCTCAACTGGAAACTCGGCATGACCTTTATTATCGCCGCGCTGATGATTGGCGACAGCATTATCGAGAGCAACTTCCTGGCCATTTACCAGTTGACCTCCAGCTTCATTTTTCTCATGTTCAGCCTGCTCCTGTGCTGGAGGCAGGTGATGTTCAGCGGCACGATCGATACCAACAAGGTGATCGGCGCCATCTGCATCTACATCCTGATTGGCCTGATCTGGTCCTTCGGCTATCTGATCGTCGAACACCTGTTCCCTGGCTCTTTCAAGGGACTGGAGGACAGTCTGTGGCAGCACAACCTGGAGGAACTGATCTACTACAGCCTGGTCACCCTGACCACCCTCGGTTACGGTGATATCACCCCGCAACAGCCGCTGGCGCAGTTCCTGGCCTACATGGAAGCGATTACGGGGATCTTCTACACTACAGTACTGGTGGCCAGCCTGATAGGCATGCGCCTGGCTCATTACAGTGAGGGCATCAGCCAGAAGACCCGCGGGGAGTAGCCTTCATCTTTCTGTGGTAAACGGGCGTTACACTGATCGAACGCGCCCCGCGTTGCCGGCTCAATATTGCGTCGGACCGGTTCTTGCACTAATTTCTATTCTGTGGACTTTATTGCGGTGGATCATGGCGGCACGCATCCTCGCAGGTTGATAATCAGTTATTTGGGCAGCAGGCGTGGTAGTGCGTTTGTATCGTTTTTTTGAAATACCACGAGGAGAGAACAGATGAGTAACAATGGGCCCATTCGGGTGGGCATGATGGGTTTCGGGCAGGTCGGACGCCAGATCTATGAACTGGCCTCGCGCAGTGACGACGTGGAAGTGGTGGCGATTGCCGATATCGGCCAGCCGGAGATACTGCACTACCTGTTGTGTTCGGAGGTGGAGGACCCGTCCCGGCATGAACTGGACGGCAACTTTCTGACCAACACGCGCTTTCGCGCCCGGCTGATGCAGATCGACCGGCCGGTGGAGATGCCCTGGGATATTTTCGGGGTGGACATGGTGATCGATTCCACCGGGAAATTCCGCGACCGGGAGTTCATGCAGGCCCACCTGGACAACGGTGCACCGCGGGTGCTGTTGCGCACGCTGCCCACGGATCACATCGACCGGATCGTGATTCCGGGCATCAATGCCGCCGCGGCGTCTGCGGGAGACCGCATGATTTCTGCGGGGTCGGCCACCACCACGGCTCTTTGCCTGCTGCTCAACAGCCTCTCCGGGCGCTTCGATATCGAGTGCGGCAGCATGACCACGGTCCACGCCTTTACCTCGGACCAGGCCCTGCAGGACTACGCCGGCAGCGACTTCCGCCGCAGCCGCTCGGCCGCCAAGAACATCATTCCCAATACCCATGAGGCCTCCCTGTGGCTGGGCCAGATCCTGCCTGCCTTCGACGGCAAGATCCTCACCTCTGCGCTGAATGTACCGGTACAGGAGGGCTGCCTCCTGGATACCACCCTGGTGCTGAAAGACGAGGCAGTCACCGCCGAGGACGTCAATGAAGCGATGCGCGTTGCCGCGGGTGAACTCCCGGGTATTGTCGGCGTGGTGGAGGATCCCATCGTATCATCCGATGTGATCGGCAACCCGGTTTCACTACTGTTCGACACCAAGGGCACCATCAAGGCGGGCAGTAACACCATCAAGACCCTGGGCTGGTACGAGAACCTGGGACACGCGGCGCGGCTGCTGGACGTGGTGCGCGTGTACAGCGAACTGGATAACAAGCAGGAGGCCGCGTGATGAAAGTCGGTATCAATGGTTTCGGCCGTATCGGCCGCTCGGTGTTCCGTATCCTGGAAGAGGTGGAGGGCATCGACGTCGTTGCCATCAACGACCTGTTCGACAATGACGCCCTGCGTTACCTGCTCAGTTATGACACGGTAATGGGGCCCTTCGGGAAAAACCTTAAACTGGAAGACGATCACTTTGTCACCGACAACAGCCGGACGAAGCTGCTCAACGAGAGCAACCCGGGCGACCTGCCCTGGGCAGACCTGGGCGTTGATGCGGTGGTGGAGGCCACCGGTGTATTCCGCAAGCGAGAGCAACTGGAGCAGCACCTGCAGGCGGGTGCCGGTCGCGTGGTGCTCACCGTCCCCGCCAAGGATCCGGTGGATTACACCGTGGTACTGGGGGTCAACGAGGATGGGCTTACCGCGGATCACCGTATTATTTCCAATGCCAGTTGCACCACCAACTGCCTGGCGCCCATGGCGCGGGTGCTGGACGAGTCCTTCGGGATAGAGGAAGGGGTGATCAACACAGTTCACGCCTATACCAACGACCAGCGCCTGGCGGATGTGCCCCACTCGGACTGGCGACGCAGCCGGGCGGCGGCAGAGAACATCATCCCGACCTCCACCGGCGCAGCCAAGGCGGTGGGAGAGGTGCTGCCCCAGCTGCAGGGCAAGCTGCACGGCATCGCCGCACGGGTGCCGGTACCGGATGGCTCGGTGGTGGACCTGTTCGTCAAGCTGGGCAAGAGCGTCACCGTGGACGACGTCAACGATGCAGTGCGCGCGGCCTCGGAGTCCGAGCGCCTGCGGGGAATACTGCAGTACAGCGAGACACCGATCGTGTCGTCGGACATCATCGGCAATTCCCACTCGTCCATTTACGATGCGGGATTCAGCGGCGTTACCGCTGATCGCTACCTGCGGGTCCTCAACTGGTACGACAATGAGTGGGGTTACTCCTGCCGTGTCTGCGACCTGTTGGCCCGCATCGATGCCTGGTGAATGAGACGCCGGCGCAACCCGACTACAGCAACCTGAGAGGCAATGTCAGCCTCCTGGGGCGGCTGCTGGGGGAGACCATTGCCGCCGCCGAGGGGGATGATTTTCTCGAACTCATAGAGGACATCCGCGGCCTGTCAAAGCAGGGCCGTGAGGTCGGCGGGCTGTCGCGTGAGCCCCTGCTGGCGATCCTGCGGGAGCTTAAAAACGAGCAGCTGGTACCGGTGGCCCGGGCCTTCAGCCAGTTCCTGAATCTATCCAACATCGCCGACCAGCAGCACACCGTGTCCCGGCATATGGACCCGCTGCTGTCCGCCTCGCGCAAGCTCTCGGAGGGCCTTCACGAACTTCTGGAGGAAGGTGTCTCCACGGAGGCAGTCATCGAGGCGATCAGCCAGCTGAAAATCGAGTTGGTGTTGACCGCCCACCCGACGGAGATCACCCGCCGCACCCTGATCCACAAGCACAGTGAAATCGGTCACTGCCTGGGGCAGTTGGAACTCGAAGGCCTGACCGAAAGAGAACGGGAGCGCCTGCACAAGCGTCTGCGTGAGCTGATTGCTCAGATCTGGCACGGCGATGACTTTCGCACCCAGCGCCCCTCGCCGGTGGACGAGGCCAAGTGGGGGTTCGCGGTGGTAGAGGATTCCCTGTGGCAGGCGGTCCCCCAGTTCCTGCGACGACTGGATCGGGCCCTGTATGAGAACTGCGGGGAACACCTTGCACTTGATGCGGTTCCGGTTTCCTTTGTCTCCTGGATGGGTGGGGATAGGGACGGCAATCCCAATGTGACCGCCGAGGTCACCCGCGAGGTCCTGCTGTTGAGCCGGTGGCAGGCGGCGGACCTGTACCTGGGTGACGTTGAGCACTTGGTGGAGGAACTGTCCATGACCACCTGCAGCGAGGCGTTGCGGGAGTGGGCGGGGGATTCGCATGAGCCCTATCGGGAGGTGCTGCGGGGATTGCGGGGGATTTTGCGGCGGACTCGGGGGGAGATCGAGGTTGCGTTAGAAAATGGTGCGCGGAGCGTACCCCACGCTTCGAAAGACATCTTTCACGAGGTAGGGCAGCTTTGGGAGCCGCTGGAGGCCTGTTATCGGTCACTGGTGGATTGCGGGATGGGGCTGATTGCGGACGGTGCACTGCTGGACCTGTTGCGCAAGGTGCGCTGCTTCGGAGTACATCTGGTGCGCCACGATATCCGCCAGGACAGCAGCCGGCACACCGAGGTGTTGTCGGAACTCACCACCTACCTGGGTCTGGGAGATTATGCCGCCTGGGAAGAGAGTGCCCGCCAGGCTTTCCTTTTGCAGGAACTGGCCAGTCGCCGGCCGTTGATTCCGCCCCGCTGGGAGCCGGGCGACGCTGCCCGGGAAGTGCTGGATACCTGCGCGGTTGCCGCCAGCCAGCCCCCCGGGGCGCTGGGGGCCTACGTGATTTCCATGGCACGGCAACCCTCGGACGTGTTGGCGGTGCATCTCCTGCTGCGGGAGGCCGGATGCGGCCACAACCTGCCGGTGGCGCCCTTGTTCGAAACCCTCGATGACTTGTCCCGGGCCCGGGAGGTGGTGGGTACGCTATTACAGGACAGCTGGTACCGGGGACACATCGATGGCCGCCTGATGGTCATGATCGGCTATTCCGATTCCGCCAAGGACGCCGGGGTGCTGGCGGCTTCCTGGGCCCAGTACCGCGCCCAGGAGGAATTGCTGGAGGTCTGCGACCAGCACGGCGTTGACCTGACCCTTTTCCACGGCCGCGGCGGCACCATCGGCCGGGGTGGCGCTCCGGCGGGCGAGGCTTTGTTGTCACAACCGCCGGGTTCCCTGCGCAATGGGCTGAGGGTTACCGAGCAGGGGGAGATGATCCGCGCCAAACTGGGCTGGACCTCCCTGGCAGTCAAAACCCTGGCGCTGTACACCACGGCGATCTGCCGGGCGAATTTGCGTACGCCGCCGGAGCCCCGACCGGAATGGCGCGATCTCATGGATCGCCTCTCGCAGGATTCCTGCGCTGCCTACCGCGGGGTCATCCGGGAGAACGAGGATTTCGTCCCGTATTTCCGCTGCGCCACACCAGAGCAGGAACTGGCCAAGCTGCCGCTGGGGTCGCGGCCGGCGCGCCGCGCCGCGGGGGGAGGGATAGAGAGTCTGCGGGCGATACCCTGGATCTTCGCCTGGTCCCAGAACCGCTTGATGCTCCCGGCCTGGCTGGGGGCCGGTGCCGCCCTGCGCCAGGCTGTCGAGCGGGGGCAGGGGGACATGCTGGCTGAGATGGCTGCCAGCTGGCCTTTCTTTGCCACCCGCCTGTCCATGCTGGAAATGGTTTACGCCAAGAGCGACGCCGGGCTCTCTGCCTACTACGACGAATGCCTGGTGCCGCAAGCGCTGCAACCCATCGGGGACGGGCTGCGCCGGCAACTGGCCACGGACATGGACACGGTGCTCTCCCTGCGCGGCCTGGACGAACTACTGCAGGGGGAGCCCTGGATCAGGGAATCCCTGCGGCTGCGCAATATCTACACCGACCCGCTCAACATGCTGCAGGCGGAACTGCTGCAGCGGGATCGCCAGCAGCCTGACCCGGTGCTGGAACGCGCAATCATGGTGACTATCGCCGGAATCGCCGCGGGGATGCGCAACACGGGCTGATCCCTCTTGACCGCCGGCCTGCGCATGCAGAAAATAGGACGTCCAAAGCTCTGGCCTGCGGTCTTGGATGTTTTTTGAGCAGCCACAAATGCCGGTACCTGGTACCGGCCGACCTCCAGACAAGCCACAGCGGGTTCCTGTTATGCAAAAAGTTTTTCGTGCCGTATTCCTGTTTTCCTTCCTGTCCCTGGCGGCCTCTGCCAGTTGGGCCGATAAGTACAGTGACGCCCTGTACTCTTTCCAGAGGGCGGGTGAAAGCGCCGCCTTCTTTGAAACAGCCTACGGTTATGCCCTGTTCCCGACCATCGGCAAGGGAGGTTTTATCGTCGGAGGCGCCTACGGCGAGGGCCGCGTGTTCGCGCAGGGTCAGCACGTGGGAAATTCGAAGGTCACGCAGTTGACCGCCGGCCTGCTGGCGGGTGGCCAGGCTTTCAGCCAGATCATCTTTTTCGAAAACGAGCAGAGTTTCAAGGACTTCACGGCCGGTAACTTTGAGTTCAGCGCCCAGGCGACAGGCGTCATCATTACCGCCGGCGCCTCGGCGGAGGCCAATACCGGCGGCGGCATGGCGGCGGGCGCCAGCGGCGGGCGCAACGATGCCACTACGGCCCACGCCGGTTACCGCAAGGGCATGGCCGTATTCACCATCGCCAAGGGCGGCCTGATGGGGGAATTGTCCCTCGGCGGCCAGAAATTCAGCTACACCCCCTTGTAGGGCTGATCAACCGGGGGTGGCGATCTCCCGGGCTTTTTCCACGATCTCTTCCCCGGCTTCGGCCAGCAGAATCACGTGCCATTGCCGGGGGCCGTGGGCTCCCTGTACCAGTTTTCCCTCGATGTCGGCGGTGCTGGAGGGGCCGGCGATGAAATTGATGCCCCGCGGGCGGCCTTCCTCTGCTGTCAACATATTGATAGTCGCCCAGGCGGCCTCCAGGTCGGGCACCAACTCCGCGCCATCCACCAGTACGATATGGTTCTCCGCCAGCAGGTTGTTGGCCGCCGGGTTGGCCCTGCCGGTAAAGGTCACGACCGCTCCCAATTCCGCGACGCCCAGGCGGGCATAACTCATGGCAACTGTTTCCCCGGGTTCCAGCGCACCGAAGCGTGGTAGTACCCCGGCGTCGCGCCAGGGCATGGCCGCCAGGCGCTGGTCGTTGCCGGCTACCAGCCGATGTGTGCGGTAGTGTTCGTAAAGATATTTGCCCACTGCTGCGACCGCCCCGGAACGATCGGCGGCACAGTCCACCGTCCCCTGGTTATTCAGTACATTGACAAGAAAGGCGGTGTAAAGGTCGTCGCAGGGCAGGGCGGCGGCGGGCGCCCTGCCCAGTGAGCGCAACTCGCCGACGATCTGTTCGGCGCCCGCGCCTCGGCTGGCATGGCGGATCCTGGCGAATATCTCTGAGCGAGCACTTCCCGTCATTGGGCTTTTCTCCCGGCCTTGTACTGCTGCATGAAGGTCTTGCCCTGGGGGCTGGGAAAATCCCTTTGGCTGGTCCAGCCGCTCGCCATGGGCAGCCGGCGGAAACTGCCACGCCGGCGACCGACCAGGTGCAGCAGGGGAATGCCCAGGCCGGTGAAAAACTGATACAGGCGCGGGTGCCGCGCCAGCCAGGCGTGCATTTTCAGGCCGAATCTCCAGCGCGAGGGCGTGAGCTTCTGTTCCATTTCCTGGTGGCGCAGGTCCCGCAGCAGCTCCGGCAGGGGGATTAGCGAGGGACATACCTCCTCACAGCGCCCGCAACTGGTGCAGGCATTGGGTAGTGCAGCGCTCTGTTCCAGTGAGGTGAGCAGGGGTGTCAATATCGACCCCATGGGCCCCTGGTAGACCCAGCCGTAGGCGTGGCCGCCGACGCTGGTATAGATCGGGCAGTGATTGAGGCAGGCGCCACAGCGAATGCATTGCAGCATCTCCCGGTAATCGCTGGCCAGGATGTCGGTGCGCCGGTTGTCCAGCAGCACGATGTGGGTTTCCACCGGTCCATCCAGATCGCCTTCCCGCCGCGGCCCGGAGTAGAAACTGGTATAGCAGGTCTGCGGCTGACCGGTGGCGGAGCGCACCAGCAGGCGCAGCATGGCGGTGGCATCTTCCGCCCGGGGCAGGATACGCTCCACGCTGGTGCAGATGATCAGCACCGGCGGCAGGTTGGCACAGAGATCGCCATTGCCCTCGTTGGTGACCAGCATGGAATAACCGTTTTCGGCGATCAGCGCGTTGGCCCCGATGATCCCCACCTGGGCCTCTAGAAAGTGCCGGCGCAATACAGATCGGGCTTCGCTGACCAAATCCGCAGGTTCTGACAGGTCCCGCTCACCAAGTTCGTGCTTGTCCAGGAACAACTCGCGGACCTCCCCGGCGGTCTTGTGCAGCGCGGGCCCGACGATATGGCTGGGTGTTTCTCCGGCCTGCTGGATGATGTATTCGCCGAGATCGGTTTCCTTCACCTCCAGGTCGGCGCGCTGGAGGAAGTCGTTGAGCCCGGTCTCCTCGGTGACCATGGACTTGCCCTTGGCGATACGGGTAGCCTGGTGTTGCTGGCAGATGTCCAGCACGATGCTGTTCATCTCGTCGCCGGTGCGGGCAAAATGCACCTGGTTGCCATTCTCCAGGGCATGTTGCTCGTAGGTGTCCAGGTAGTGATCCAGGTTGTCCAGGCTGTGCTGGCGTATGCGCTTGACGTGGGAGCGCAACTGGTCGAAGCCCTCGAACCCCTGCACCGCGGCATCCCTCACCAGCGGGGTGAACAGGGCCATTAAATCGCGGAACTCGGCCTGGCTCTTGTTGCCCAGGGCTTCACTGGCGTTGTCGAGAAAATTCTCGCTGTGCTGCTGCATTGAGCTATTTCCCCTCGCCGATTGCCGGACCGTCCAGGTCGCCGGACAACAATTCGACGATATGACGCACCTCGATGTCCCTGCCCATACGTCGCGCCCGCCCGGCGATGTTCAACAGGCAGCCGAGATCTCCACCGGCGAGAATCTGTGCCTCTGTGGCCAGGGCATTGTTGAGCTTGTCGTTCACCATTTTGCCCGAAATCTCCGGCATCTTGGCGCAGAAGGTGCCGCCGAATCCGCAGCAGACATCAGTCTGTTGCAACTCCGCAACTTCAGAGTCGCAGAATTCCCGCAGCAGTTCCCGCGGCTGTTGTTTGATACCCAGTTCCCGCAGGCCGGCACAGCTGTCGTGATAGGTTACCGGGGGCAGGGTGATCGGTGGCCGTTTACCGCGCCTGGCCTTCAGCACGTCGTTCAGGAAGGTGGTGATTTCAAACGTCCTGGTAGACAGTTCCAGGGCCCGCTCGCGCCACTCTCCCTCCAGCAGGCCCGGGTAGTGCTGGCAGATCATACCGGCACAGGAGCCGGAGGGGACGACCACGTAATCGGCGGGCTCCAGGACCGCGATCACCTGTTTTGCCAGGGGCACAGTAGACTCGAAATCCCCCGAGTTGTAGGCCGGCTGGCCGCAGCAGGTCTGTTGCAGGGGAACGGTCACCTGGCAACCTGCATCCTCCAGCAGTCGGATGCTGTCGAAGGCCACCGAGGGGCGCAACAGGTCGGCAAGGCAGGTGACGAACAGGTATACCGACGGCCCCTGTACTCCCGCGGGATTGTCCAGTTGCTTATCCATCCAGGCCCTTTTTGTTTTCGCTCAGGTGGCAGCGGTGCAGTTCCGCCTCTGCTGCGCAGTATATCTAATAGCCGGAAGCCCTGTCGCCCTTCAAAAACGGATTACCACCACTGAAGCGCCAGTGCCAGGATTCCCAGCAATAAGCCGGCGACGGAGATCCCTATCGATTGGGCCAGGGGATGTCGGCCCTGCAACAGCTTCACCAGCACCGTCTTGCGGTCGACCCGAACACCGCCCCTTGCCAGCGGCATCACCTGCTTGCGTACCTGTTCAGGCGAAAAGGCGGGGAGCAGGGCGTTGCCGCTGAAGACCGCCACGTCGTCGATCAGCAGGAAAGCGCCGCGGTACTGCAGGCGGGCGTCGCCGTCGAGATGATACATGGCGCGGTGATCGACCAGCAGGAGTTGTCCCTGTACCACGCCGATGTGCCCGATCGGACTGCGCTGTAACAGCACAAGGCCCCCGGCGATGCCCGCCAGTGCGAGCAGCAGGGCTGCCATTTCAATGGCGGACACACCCGCCCCGATCGCCGCCAGGACCAGGGCAAGTGAAATCATGCCGAAGCCCAGGTTGGCGCGCCGAAACCATTTCTCCCGGTCGGGCAGTGGGTCAATCCAGCTGATCTGGTCTGCGATATCGTCGATAGGCGCTGCGCCGCGGGCATCGCGTGCCTTGTAGACCAGCGCGCGAGTACCCTGCAGCCAGCTGAGGGCGAGGGCGCCCAGGAACAGCAGGCCCAGCGTGAGTCCGGCGCCCCGCCAGCCCATGTCAGTCAGCATGCGCATCCGGCCTCGCCCATCAACCAGGGTGTGCAGCAGGTCCGATTCCAGCGGTACTTCAGCAGCGCCGCTGGCGTTGAATCGCTGCAGCGGAATCCGCCGGCTGTCCCGTACCAGCGTTTTACTGCCCCAGGCCAGCAATTGCTCCGGCTGTGTGTCGGCCGCGAGATGCACCTGGCCCTGGTAACCCCAGTCCGGGTCAAAGCGGTACACGCCGCTACTGCCGGTCTCCGGGTTGGCCATCGTTACCCACCAGCTGCCCGCGTTCCACAGGAAGTCCCGAACCTGTTGCTGCCCCGCTTCAACGGCAGGGGGTGGCAACAACAGGATCTCGTCCAGTTGCTCGCCGAAGGCGTTTGTGTCGTAACGGAACACACTGACCGCGGGCCCTGACGCGCTGTTCATGAACATCAGGCCGGACCGCAGGCGTATCACGGGCTGTGGCGGCAGGTTCAGGCTGGCTGTGGCTATAATGTTGCCTTCCGGGTCGGTCTGCATCAACTCACCCGAATCGGTATCCACGAGGAACAGCGAGTCATCCAGGGTCTGCACGGCAAATGTGTCGATTGTTCTGTCCCGCCAGTCGGGGGACAGTGCGCTACAGGCGGGGGTCTCCAGGCTACAGCGCAGCAAGGTGCTGGCGGAGGCGCCACCGGCTGCCTTGCCCGCCGGTTCACCCAGTGCCAGCAGATCGCCACTGGCAGTGAATTCCATGGTGCCCGCCAGTCTTTCAACCCCCAGTTCGTCAAACCCCAGCTGTCCGCTCCCCATGCCCGCGCGATCGTGAAGCAGTAACTGGTCACCCGCCAGCAGGATGGGGCCCTGCCCGGGTGCGACGACCGTCCCGGAAGCCCCCGTGACCGCTGTCACCGTGGGCAGGCTTATGCGTGCGCCCGACAGTACCAGGATGCCGGCCAGTGCCAGGGCTGCGATAGCCAGGTAGCGGCGCATGCTCTGTCTCGAGCTCGCTACCCGGGATTTAACCTCAGCGGTATTTCGAAACGGCCGCAGACTGTAGAGATTGGGTGCCCCGGGTTGACGTCTTCCACTACCGGTTCTTTTACCCTGGGGCAGGTCCAGGCGAGTCTTTACCTTTGCGGCCGCCGGTTTCAGTGATGGCTGCCGCGACAGTTCCTGCGCGGCGCGTTGCACCGCCTGTTCTTCCATGGCCCTGCGATGGGCTTCCTGCTCCCTGCGGGCTGCCTCGGCCTTGCGCCTGGCCTGTTCCCGAGCCTCTTTTTCTCGCTGTTCCTGCGCTTGCTTTTCGGCTTGCAGCCTCTCCTGTTCCCTGGCAGCAGCTTGCTCCGCTTCCTTGCGTGCCTGTTCTTTTCGGGCTTTCTCTTTTGCCGCCTGCTCAGCCTGCCGGCGCTTTGTTTCCGCCAGCTGTTCCCGGCGCCTGGCCGCTTCTTCAGCGGCCTTGCGCCTGGCTTCTGCCTGGACGGCTTTTTCGCGGGCGATTTCTTCCGCTTTCTGGCGCTCCAGTTCGGCCTGCTGCGCCGCTCGCATGGCAGCTTCTTCTTCCGCCCGAAGGCGTGCTTCCTCCTTCTCGGCCCTGCGCCTGGCGGCCTGTTCCTCTTTTTTGGCTTTTTCCTCGGCCCTGCGCCTGGCGGCTTCCTCAGCCGCCTTTCGCCGGGCCTCTTCCTTCTCCGCCTTGCGCCTGGCGGCTTCTGCCGCCTTGCGGGCCTGTTCCTCTGCTTTTCGCCGGGCGGCTTCCTCGGCTGCCTTGCGTTTGGCTTCTTCCTCTGCGGCTTTGCGCCTGGCGGCCTGTTCGGCCTCCTTGCGTTTTCTCTCTTCCTCGAGGGCCTTGCGGCGGGCGGCCTCTTCGGCCTCCTTGCGTTTTCTCTCTTCCTCGAGGGCCTTG
>JAACFI010000062.1 GCA_009937575.1 Haliea sp. | reverse complement strand
CGCCGCTGTCAGCGTGGTCTTACCGTGGTCTACGTGACCGATAGTACCCACATTGACGTGGGGCTTTGTACGTTCAAATGTTTCCTTTGCCATTTCCAGGCTCCTCTATCTGGTCTGTTCGATCATCAAGGGCATCAAAAAATCAAGGGGTCAGACTCCTTGATTGATCAAGGAGTCTGACCCCTTGATTTTCCTTGATTTTTTTAAAATTACCTGACGGTGTTTTTCGAAATAATCCCTTCGGCCACATTATTCGGAGCCTCGGAATATTTCGAGAATTCCATGGTGTAGGTCGCTCGGCCCTGGGTCGCGCTGCGCAGGTCAGTTGCATAACCAAACATCTCGGCCAGGGGCACTTCAGCGGTCACAACCTTGCCCGAGGGATTCTCTTCCATGCCGCCGATCATGCCGCGACGACGGTTGAGGTCACCTACCACGTCACCCATGTTTTCTTCCGGGGTTACCACTTCAACCGCCATCATCGGTTCCAGTAATACCGCGCCGCCTTCCTGTGAAAGCTTCTTGGTCGCCATGGAAGCGGCGATTTTGAACGCCATTTCGTTGGAATCCACATCGTGGAAGGAGCCGTCGTACAGGGTGGCCTTCAGGCCAAGGAGGGGGTAGCCCGCCAGTACACCGTTCTGCATCTGCTCTTCGATACCCTTCTGTACCGCGGGGATGTATTCGCGGGGCACGATCCCACCGACAATTTCATTGACGAACTCCAGGCCTTCGGCGCTGGGATCTTCAGCCGGCTCAAACTTGACCCAGACGTGACCATACTGGCCGCGCCCGCCGGACTGACGAACGAACTTGCCCTCGATCTCACAGGTATTGCGGATCGCCTCGCGGTAGGCCACCTGGGGCTTACCGATGTTGGCCTCCACGCTGAACTCGCGGCGCATACGATCCACCAGGATATCCAGGTGCAATTCACCCATACCGGATATGATGGTCTGGCCGGTCTCCTCGTCGGTCTTGACGCGGAAGGAGGGGTCTTCCTGGGCCAGTTTGCCCAGGGCAATACCCATTTTTTCCTGGTCTGCCTTGGACCGGGGCTCAACAGCAACCGAGATTACGGGCTCAGGGAACTCCATGCGCTCCAGCACAATAGGCTTGTCCTGGTCGCACAGGGTGTCACCGGTGGTCACATCCTTCAGGCCGACCGCCGCAGCAATATCGCCCGCCAGTACTTCCTTGATCTCTTCCCGGCTGTTGGAGTGCATCTGCACCATACGGCCGACACGTTCTTTCTTTTCCTTCACTGAGTTGTACACGCCAGTGCCGCTTTCCAGCTTGCCGGAATACACGCGGAAGAAAGTCAGGGTGCCCACAAAGGGGTCGGTGGCGATCTTGAAAGCCAGGGCGGCGAACGGCGCGTCGTCGTCCGCCTCGCGGGTATCGGCAGTATGCTCTTTGTCCAGCAGCGTACCTTCGATGGCCTTCACCTCGGTCGGGGACGGCATGAATTCGATCACCGCATCCAGCACCGCCTGTACGCCCTTGTTCTTGAACGCCGAGCCACCCAGGACCGGAACGATCTCGTTGGCGAGAGTACGGGCACGGATGCCTGCCTTGATCTCTTCCTCGGTGAGTTCGCCACCTTCCAGGTACTTTTCCATCAACTCGTCGTTGGCTTCCGCCGCTGCCTCGACCAGAAGCTCGCGCATTTCCGCAACCTGCTCCTCCAGTTCCGCGGGAACGTCGGCGTACTCAAAGGTCATACCCTGGTCTTCTTCATTCCACAGGATAGCCTTCTTCTTGATCAGGTCGACAACGCCCTTGAACTCGTCTTCGGCGCCAATGGTCATCTGCAGCGGAACAGCATTGGCTCCCAGGCGATCTTTCAACTGGGCGACGACGTTCATGAAGTCCGCGCCGGCACGGTCCATCTTGTTGACGAAGACCATTCGAGGGACTTCGTACTTATTGGCCTGCCGCCATACCGTTTCAGTCTGGGGCTGCACGCCAGAGGACCCACACAGCACCACCACCGCACCGTCCAGAACACGGAGGGAGCGCTCCACCTCGATAGTGAAATCCACGTGCCCGGGGGTGTCGATAATGTTGATACGGTGCTGGTCGAACTGTGCATCCATACCCTGCCAGAAGCAGGTGGTAGCCGCTGAGGTAATGGTAATACCCCGCTCCTGCTCCTGTTCCATCCAGTCCATGGTAGCGGCGCCATCGTGCACTTCGCCTATCTTGTGAGACAGACCGGTGTAAAACAGTACACGCTCCGTAGTCGTGGTTTTGCCCGCGTCTACGTGCGCACAGATACCAATATTGCGATATCGGTTGATGGGCGTTTGACGTGCCACGTGATATACCCCGTAAATAGTCTGCTGCGCAAATATTTAGAAACGGTAGTGAGAGAAAGCCTTGTTCGCTTCCGCCATGCGGTGCACATCCTCGCGCTTCTTCACAGCGTTACCTTTACCCTGTGAGGCGTCGATAATTTCGCCCGCCAGGCGCTGGCGCATGGACTTTTCACCGCGGTTGCGGGCGTACTCAACCAGCCAGCGCATGGACAGGGCCACACGGCGGGCGGGGCGCACTTCAACCGGCACCTGGTAGGTCGCACCACCGACACGGCGGGACTTTACTTCCACCATCGGCGCGATGTTTTCCAGTGCTTCGTCAAAAGCTTCGAGGGGGTCTTTGTTCAGGCGATCCTGAACAATGTCCAGAGCACCGTATACGATGGTCTCTGCGACGGATTTTTTACCACTTACCATTACGTGGTTCATGAATTTTGCCAACGTTACGTTGCCGTACTTGGGATCCGGCAGTACTTCGCGTTTGGCGACTACTCGTCTTCTCGGCATGATATTGCCCTTCTCTCTCTTCAGGTTACCCGAACACCGACCTGCCACAAATGCGGGGGAGGCAGAGGTTCGGCCTTACTTACATCGTTTGCTGGATTGCGCTTGGGACTCGCCTACTTGGGCCGCTTGGCACCGTACTTGGAGCGACCGTTCTTGCGATCTGCCACCCCGGAGGTGTCCAGGCTGCCGCGTACGGTGTGATAACGCACACCGGGCAGGTCCTTCACACGACCACCGCGAATCAGTACCACACTGTGTTCCTGCAGGTTGTGACCCTCACCACCGATATACGAGGACACCTCGTAACCGTTGGTCAGGCGCACACGGCAGACCTTACGCAGTGCAGAGTTCGGCTTCTTCGGCGTCGTCGTGTAGACGCGAGTACACACACCGCGGCGCTGCGGACAGCTCTGCAGGGCGGGCACGTCGCTCTTTTCTAGTTTGCGCTTCCTGGGCTTACGAACCAATTGGTTGATCGTTGCCATTCAGTTAGAACTCCAAAATAAATCTTTAAGTTTCATGGCCTTAGGGCCAGTCTCCTAGCTGGATGACGGAATTGTGCAGGACCAAAACCACAGGACGCACGACACCACCCCCAAAAAGAAGAGGCGGCATTCTATAGACGCCCGGGCCGGGAGTCAACCCGCCCCACCTTCTTTATCTTTGGACCTAATTCATTGAATTATGGAGGTTAAATGCTCCCCAAAAGGCTTTTTTTCCTGTACCCTAGCGCCCTATTTTTTTTGGCCATTATTTAATCGATCGAGAAACAAAATGTCTGACTTATCACTTTACAGAAATATCGGCATCTTCGCGCACGTCGACGCCGGCAAAACCACCACCACCGAGCGGATTCTCAAGCTGACCGGTAAAATCCATAAAACCGGTGAAGTCCATGACGGTGCGGCTACCACCGACTTCATGGAACAGGAACAGGAGCGCGGGATTACTATCCAGTCCGCTGCGACTACCTGTTTCTGGAACGATCACCGCCTGAACATCATCGATACCCCGGGACACGTCGACTTTACGGTCGAGGTTTATCGCTCCCTGAAAGTACTGGATGGCGGTGTGGGTGTGTTCTGCGGGTCCGGGGGTGTCGAGCCCCAGTCCGAAACCAACTGGCGCTATGCGAATGAATCGGAAGTCGCTCGAATTATCTTCGTCAACAAACTGGACCGCGTGGGCGCCGATTTCCTGCGCGTCGTCGACCAGGTTGAAAACGTCCTGGGCGCCAATCCGCTGGTCATGGTGTTACCGATTGGTCGTGAAGATGACTTCATCGGTGTTGTCGACCTGCTGACCCGCAAGGCCCACGTCTGGCCTGACCCGGGCAACCCCGAGAAATTCGACATCATGGACGTCCCGGAAGACATGGTGGACGACGTAGAGGAATGGCGTGAGAAGCTGATCGAAATGGCTGTGGAGCAGGATGACGACCTGATGGAAGCCTACCTGGACGGGAACGAACCCGCCATAGATGACATCAAGCGCTGTATCCGCGAAGGCACCCGCAAGCTGGATTTCTTCCCCACCTACTGTGGTTCGGCATTCAAGGATAAAGGTGTTCAGCTGATTCTCGACGCGGTAGTGGATTATCTACCCAACCCGACCGAAGTCGATCCCCAGCCCCTGACTGATGAAACCGGTGAACCCACAGGCGAGCTTGCCCTGGTGGATACTGACGAGCCCCTGCGTGCACTGGCCTTCAAGATCATGGACGATCGCTTCGGCGCGTTGACCTTTGTGCGCATCTATTCGGGTGTACTGAATAAAGGCGATACCATCCTCAACTCGTTCACCGGCAAAACCGAGCGTATCGGCCGTATGGTTGAGATGCACGCGAATGACCGCGCTGAACTGGACAGAGCCCAGGCTGGCGACATTATCGCTATCGTGGGCATGAAGAATGTCCAGACCGGTCACACGCTGTGTGATCCCAAAATTCCGTGTACGCTTGAAGCCATGGTTTTCCCGGAGCCTGTCATCTCGATCGCTGTCGCTCCCCAAGATAAAGCCGGTGCCGAGAAAATGGGTATTGCTATCGGCAAGATGGTCGCTGAAGACCCGTCTTTCCGCGTGGAAACCGACGAAGATTCCGGCGAGACCATTCTCAAGGGCATGGGTGAGCTGCACCTGGACGTGAAGGTCGATATTCTGAAGCGCACCTACGGTGTCGAACTCAATGTGGGCAAGCCGCAGGTGGCTTACCGTGAAACCATCACAATGGAAATCGAAGACTCCTATACCCACAAGAAGCAGTCGGGTGGCTCCGGTCAATTCGGCAAGATCGACTACCGCATCAAGCCCGGTGAGCCCGGCTCCGGCTATGCATTCTCCTCTACGGTTGTGGGCGGTAACGTACCCAAGGAATTCTTCCCCGCTATCGAAAAGGGCTTCAAGGTCATGATGGAGGAAGGCCCTGTCGCCGGCTTCCCGGTACTGGATGTGGAAATCGAACTGTACGACGGCGGATTCCACGCGGTTGACTCTTCCGCTATTGCGTTTGAACTGGCCGCCAAGGGCGCCTACCGCCAGTCAATGCCCAAAGCGGGCCCGCAGTTGATCGAGCCGATCATGAAAGTAGATGTATTTACTCCGGAGGACCATGTGGGGGATGTCATCGGTGACCTGAACCGCCGCCGCGGCATGATCAAGGACCAGGATGCCGGCCCCACCGGCGTGCGCATCAAGGCCGACGTGCCGCTTTCAGAAATGTTCGGCTACATCGGACACCTGCGCACGATGACTTCAGGGCGTGGCCAATTCTCCATGGAATTTTCCCACTACCTGCCCTGCCCGCAGACCGTGTCAGATGACGTTATTGCCGAGGTCAAAGAGCGCAAGGCAAACGCCTAGAGAACCCCGTCCACTCAAAGGCCGGCAAACTTGCCGGCCTTTTCGTAGAACGGGTAAGGTAGCCGCGGTCAGCCAGGACTGACGTAGCGCACCACGGTGGCGTCAAACATGACACTGCCGCCACACTGGGTTACCCCGGCCATGATTTTCATAGCCTCCTGCCAGCCACCGCCATTGATATAAATGTCGCTGGTGGCGCCGAACCCGGCATAGCTGTTGAACGTGATCACCTGCCAGTAATCGAAATCGTAATCACCGGCACCGATACCCGGGAAAAAGACCCAGGAGGAAGTTGCCTTGGCCCCCTTGCCACGCATCATCTCCCCTGCCTTGGTGTGGGCGGCGATCGCGTCGGCCCCCATCTTACCGTCGGCGAGGGAGCAGCCGGCAAACATCACGATGCCGTCACCGCCGGGGGCGCCGTCGGGCGCGTGGATGGGCACGGCGGTCGCTAGCTCATGCCGATTGTTACAGCTAATCACGGCATTGAAGTCCTCGGCCAGTTCCTGGCCACCGGATTTCCAGGAATCAAGAGATTTACCCATTTCTGCGCCATCGGGCCAGCCTCCCAGCCAACCCACGTCAAAGCCGACGTCGGTATGGAACTGGGGCGTCAGAATCCAGGCGGAATACTTGGAGTCCTGTTTGTCAGCCCAGTCGCTGAATTTCTTACCGACCTTCACCAGGTCGGCCATGCCCTTGCCGTCCTGCCAGTGGCAACCGTAGAACTCTACCGGGCCGCCCTTGCGCTCCTCCTGGGCCACCGCGAATTGCATTGCCGCAACCGCAAAAAAACCTACCACCACCGCGAGTAACTTCTTCATATTTTTGATCCTCATCTGGTTATTTTTCCCATACAAATGCTTCTGCCCTGTAACGCAAATAAAGGTAGCGCAGTTTTGTATTTATACAAGTTATGTTTGTAGTTGCTAGTAATTTAACCGAGCCGAGGCTCCCTGAGCTTCGGCTCTGAAACGGAGCAAAACCAGACCTCAACGCTCGTCAAACGCCCTCACGCTGATGGCATCAAACACCGACGGCGTCTGGCAGGAAGACACCTTGGAAAGGATCGCCTGCTGTTTCTGGATACCGCCACGGTTGAAGAACATCTCCATGGTGGCTCCCATATCCGAGTAACGGTAGAAGCCGATTACGTGGTAGTAGTCCACAGGCTCCGGTGCTGCACCGATCGCCGGCACGAACATCCAGGACACTGCCAGGGATCCCATTGCCTTCATTTCCGTACCCGCATCCAGGAGTGCCTTGTAAGCCTGGTCCAGGTTCACCCCGTCGTTCAGGTGGCAGGCATAGAACATCATGACACCGTCCTCGGGTGTACCCTGGGGTGCATTGATCGGCTTGGAGAGAACCAGTTCGTGGCGGCTGCTGCAATCCATCACCTGGTTGAATTCAGCCTGTAATTGTTTGCCGGAGTTCTTCCACTTCTCCATGCTGACGCCATAGGCATCGCTGTTGGGCCAGGAACCCAGCCAGCCCACGTCGAAATCGATCCCGGTCTGGTATTCAGGTGCGAGGATCCAGGCTGAATAGGCGAAGTCGTTCTTGTTGGCGTAGTCCCTGAACTTGGCAGACACCTTGAGCAGGTCGTTCATTGATTTGCCATCGCGGTAACTGCAGGCCCGAAAGTCCACCGGCGCTGCCGACGTCGTCCATTCCAACCCATGGGCCTGGACAGACCAGGCGATCCATACCGCAGTCACTACCACTGTAATTAACTTATTCATTCTTGCGATCCCTCATACGATTATTGCCAAAAACAAACGGTTTTCACCCCGAAACACATTAAACGTAGTCCAGTTTACTATTTGTTCAAGTTTTGTGGGGTTATTTGACCAGAGCTCGTGCCCACCGCTCTCGCCATCCATGGCTACCGCGACGTACCCCCGCACGCGGGCCGGTACATCCTGTACAGAGCCTGCCCCTCTTTTTCGGGCATAAAAAAAGGGGCGACGGATAAAACCCGCCGCCCCCCTGTGGAGCTGAGATAGATCTTAGCTGTCGGCCTGCAGCGCCTCGGTCAGTGCCGCCTCGATTTCCTGTGCAGAAACCGCCATTTCGGTCTCGCTGTCGCGGGTGCGCTTACGCTCCTCGTGGTAGGCAAGACCCGTACCCGCCGGGATCAGGCGACCCACGACCACGTTCTCCTTGAGGCCGCGCAAGTAATCGCGCTTGCCGGTAACGGCTGCCTCGGTGAGTACGCGGGTGGTCTCCTGGAAGGAGGCCGCCGAGATGAAGCTCTCCGTGGCCAGGGAGGCCTTGGTGATACCCAGCAGTTCGCGCTCGCCGGCCGCGGGTACCAGGCCCTCCGCCAGCAGGCGCTCGTTCTCTTCCAGAAGGGTGGTGTATTCCACCTGCTCGCCCTTGATCAGGTTGGAGTCACCGCTGGAGGTGATGATCACCTTGCGCAGCATCTGGCGAACGATCACCTCGATGTGCTTGTCGTTGATCTTCACACCCTGCAGGCGGTACACCTCCTGGATCTCGTTGACGATGTACTTGGCCAGTTCCTCGATGCCCTTCAGGCGCAGGATATCGTGGGGGCTGGGCGGACCTTCCGAGACCACTTCACCCTTCTCCACGTATTCACCCTCGAACACCGACAGGTTGCGCCACTTGGGAATCAGCGCCTCGTAATGATCGGAACCATCCGGCAGCGCGTTGCCGTCGGTAGGGGTGATCACCAGGCGGCGTTTGCCCTTGGTTTCCTTGCCGAAGCTGACAGTACCGGAGATCTCCGCCAGGATGGCAGGTTCTTTCGGCTTGCGCGCCTCGAACAGGTCGGCAACGCGGGGCAGACCACCGGTGATGTCCCGGGTCTTGGAGCCTTCCTGCGGGATACGGGCGATAACGTCGCCCGCTTCCACCTTGGCGCCGTCTTCCAGGCTGACCAGGGCCAGTGCGGGCAGGAAGTAGTGGGCAGGGACGTTGGTTCCCGCCAGGCACAGTTCCTCGCCCTTGTCGTCCACCAGGCTCACCGCCGGGCGAATGTCCTTGCCTGCCGTGGGACGGTCGCCGGCATCCATCACGGCGATGGATGACAGGCCGGTCAGTTCGTCTGTCTGGCGCTTGATGGTGATACCCTCTTCCATACCGCTGAACTTCACGGTACCGGCCACCTCGGTGATGATCGGGTGGGTGTGGGGATCCCAGTTGGCCACCACGTCACCAGCGGAAACTTCCGTATGGTCGGCGACCTTGATCACCGCACCGTAGGGCAGCTTGTAACGCTCGCGCTCGCGGCCCATGGTATCCAGCAGGGAAAGTTCACCGGAGCGGGAGACCGCCACCAGGGAGCCGTCCTGCTTTTCCACCGACTTCAGGTTGTGCAGACGGATGGTACCGTCGTTCATCACCTGGATGTTGTCCTGTGCGGTGGCCCGGGAGGCCGCACCACCGATGTGGAAGGTCCGCATGGTGAGCTGGGTACCCGGCTCACCGATGGACTGGGCGGCAACCACGCCGATGGCCTCACCCATGTTCACCCGGTGGCCGCGGGCCAGGTCGCGCCCGTAACAGGCGGAGCAGATACCGTGGCGGGTTTCACAGGTGATCGGGGAGCGTACCTCGATCTCGTCGATGCCCATTTCTTCCAGGCGCTTGATCCACAGCTCGTCCAGCATGGTGCCGGCGGTGATGGCGATCTCGTCCTCGGAGCCGGGCTTGATCACGTCGCGGATCACGATACGACCCAGCACCCGGTCACCCAGGGATTCGATGATGTCACCACCATCGATCACCGGGGTCATCAGCAGGCCGTGGTCGGTGCCGCAGTCTTCCTCGGTCACTACCAGGTCCTGGGCCACGTCCACCAGGCGGCGGGTCAGGTAACCGGAGTTGGCGGTCTTCAGGGCGGTATCCGCCAGACCCTTACGGGCACCGTGGGTGGAGATGAAGTACTGCAGTACGTTCAGGCCCTCGCGGAAGTTCGCCACGATGGGGGTCTCGATGATGGAGCCGTCGGGCTTGGCCATCAGACCCCGCATACCCGCCAGCTGGCGGATCTGGGCGGGTGAACCCCGGGCGCCGGAGTCAGCGTAGATGTAGACCGAGTTGAAGGAGGCCTGCTCCTCTTTATCGCCCTCGCGGTTGACTACGGTCTCCTTGGACAGGCCTTCCATCATCGACTTGGATACCAGGTCGTTGGCCCGTGACCAGATATCGATCACCTTGTTGTACTTCTCGCCCTGGGTTACCAGGCCGGCAGCGTACTGTTCCTCGATTACCAGCACCTCGGCTTCGGCACGTTCGATCAGCTGCGCCTTCTCCGCGGGGATCTCGAAATCATTCACGCCGATGGACGAACCGGAACGGGTGGAGTAGTCGTAGCCCATGTACATCAGGCGGTCGGCGAAGATCACCGTGGCCTTCAGGCCCACCACGCGGTAGCACTGGTTGATGATGCGGGAGATGGCCTTCTTGGCCATGTCCTGGTTCACCATATCGTAGCCGATACCCTCGGGTACGATCTCCCACAGCAGGGCGCGGCCCACGGTGGTGTCCGCCACGAAGGTGCGCTGGTTGCGTTCGCCCTCGTCGGAGTAGACCACCTCGGTGATCCGCACCTTCACCCGCGCCTGCAGGTGCGCGTGACCGGCCACGTAGGCCCGGTGCACTTCCGCCACGTTGGCAAAGGCGGTGCCCTCACCCTTGGCGTTGACCCGTTCGCGTGTCATGTAATACAGGCCCAGCACCACGTCCTGGGAGGGTACGATGATGGGCTCGCCGTTGGCCGGGGACAGGATGTTGTTGGTGGACATCATCAACGCCCGGGCTTCCAGCTGGGCTTCCAGGGTCAGCGGTACGTGTACCGCCATCTGGTCGCCGTCAAAGTCCGCGTTGTAGGCGGCACAAACCAGCGGGTGCAACTGGATCGCCTTGCCCTCGATCAATACCGGCTCAAAGGCCTGGATACCCAGTCGGTGCAGGGTCGGCGCGCGGTTCAGCAGTACCGGGTGCTCACGGATCACCTCGGCGAGGATATCCCACACTTCCGGCGGCTCGCGCTCCACCATCTTCTTGGCGGCTTTAATCGTCGTTGCCAGGCCGCGGGCTTCCAACTTGCCGAAAATGAACGGCTTGAACAGCTCCAGGGCCATCTTCTTGGGCAGGCCACACTGGTGCAGGCGCAGGGTCGGGCCCACCACGATCACGGAACGACCGGAGTAGTCCACCCGCTTACCCAGCAGGTTCTGGCGGAAGCGGCCCTGTTTGCCCTTGATCATGTCGGCCAGGGACTTCAGCGGGCGCTTGTTGGAACCGGTGATGGCGCGGCCGCGGCGGCCGTTGTCCAGCAGTGCATCCACGGACTCCTGCAGCATGCGCTTTTCGTTGCGCACGATGATATCCGGGGCGTTCAGGTCCAGCAGCCGCTTCAGGCGGTTGTTGCGGTTGATCACCCGGCGGTACAGATCGTTCAGGTCAGACGTCGCGAAACGGCCGCCGTCCAGCGGTACCAGCGGACGCAGGTCCGGCGGCAGCACCGGCAGTGCGTTCAGCACCATCCACTCGGGCTTGTTGCCGGAGTTGGCGAAGGCTTCCATCAGCTTCAGGCGCTTGGACAGTTTCTTGATCTTGGTCTCGGAATTAGTGGCCGGGATCTCCTCGCGCAGGGTGGCGATCTCGTGCTCCAGGTCCAGCTGCATCATCAGGTCCTGTACTGCTTCGGCGCCCATCTTGGCGGAGAACTCGTCACCGAACTCTTCCATCGACTCGTAGTACTGCTCGTCGGACAGCAACTGGCCCTGCTCCAGGGTGGTCATACCCGGGTCGGTAACCACGTAGCTCTCGAAGTACAGCACCCGCTCGATATCGCGTAGGGTCATATCCAGCAACAGGCCGATGCGCGAGGGCAGCGACTTCAGGAACCAGATATGGGCGACCGGGCTGGCCAGCTCGATATGGCCCATGCGCTCCCGGCGTACCTTGGCCAGCGCCACTTCCACGCCGCACTTCTCACAGATCACGCCGCGATGCTTGAGGCGCTTGTACTTGCCGCACAGGCACTCGTAGTCCTTCACCGGGCCAAAGATCTTGGCACAGAACAGGCCGTCCCGCTCCGGCTTGAAGGTACGGTAGTTGATGGTCTCCGGCTTTTTCACTTCACCGAACGACCAGGAGCGGATCATCTCCGGGGACGCCAGGCCGATGCGAATGGCGTCGAACTCTTCTGTCTGTCCCTGGGACTTCAGTAGATTAAGTAAATCTTTCAAGGTTTTTCCTCCGCAAATTCGCTGGTTGGTTACTCGTTCTCAAGCTCGATATCGATACCGAGGGAACGTATTTCCTTAACCAGCACATTGAAGGACTCGGGCATGCCCGGCTCCATGCGATGATCACCATCAACAATGTTTTTGTACATCTTGGTACGCCCGGCCACGTCGTCCGACTTCACCGTCAGCATCTCCTGCAGGGTGTAGGCGGCACCGTAGGCTTCCAGCGCCCAGACCTCCATCTCCCCGAAACGCTGGCCACCGAACTGGGCCTTGCCCCCCAGCGGCTGCTGGGTCACCAGGCTGTAGGAACCGGTGGACCGCGCATGCATCTTGTCATCCACCAGGTGGTTTAGCTTCAGCATGTACATGTACCCGACTGTTACCGCACGATCAAACGCCTCGCCGGTACGACCGTCGTACAGGGTGAACTGGCCGCTCTCGGGCATATCGGCAAGCTTCAACAGCTCCTTGATGTGCTCTTCAGCGGCACCGTCAAATACCGGGGTGGCCATGGGTACACCGCCGGCCAGGTTGCCGGCCAGTTCCATGACTTCCTCGTCGCCGAAGGACTTGATGTCCTCCACGCGGCCGGCGCCATTGTTGTAGATAGCTTCCAGGAACTTGCGAACCTCGGCGATCTTCTTCTGTTCCTTGATCATGGCGTCGATCTTGTCGCCCAGGCCCTTGGCGGCCATGCCCAGGTGGGTTTCCAGGATCTGGCCCACGTTCATCCGCGAGGGTACGCCCAGCGGGTTGAGCACGATGTCCACAGGTTCGCCGTTTTCGTCGTAGGGCATGTCTTCCACCGGCATGATCACCGAGATCACACCCTTGTTACCGTGGCGACCCGCCATCTTGTCACCGGGCTGGATGCGACGCTTGACCGCCAGGTAGACCTTGACGATCTTCAGTACGCCGGGCGCCAGGTCGTCGCCTGACTGCAGCTTGCGCTTCTTGTCCTCGAAGCGCTCTTCCAGCAGCTTGTTCTGCTCCTCCAACTGGCGCTGTGCAGAAGCCAGGGCCTCGTTCAGCTCCGCGTCGGACAGCTTCAGCTTGAACCACTGCTCCCGCTCCAGATCCGCCAGTACCGCCGCGGTCAGGCTGGTGCCCTTGGCCAGGCCGCCGCCGCTGACAGTGCTCTTGCCCTTGAGCAGGTTCTCCAGGCGGGCGAAGGTGGCCTCCTCGAAGATACGGAATTCTTCCTTGAGGTCCTTGCGGTACTCGTCCAGCTGGTGCTTTTCGATCTGCAGGGCGCGGGCATCCTTTTCCAGGCCGTCCCGGGTGAATACCTGCACGTCGATCACCGTACCCTTCGTGCTGGAGGGCACGCGCAGAGAGGTGTCCTTCACGTCGGAAGCCTTCTCGCCGAAGATGGCGCGCAGCAGCTTCTCCTCCGGGGTCAGCTGGGTTTCACCCTTGGGGGTTACCTTGCCCACCAGGATATCACCCGCATCCACCTCGGCGCCGATGTAGACAATACCGGACTCGTCCAGCTTGGCCAGGGCGCTCTCACCGACATTGGGGATGTCGCTAGAGATCTCTTCAGAGCCCAGCTTGGTGTCCCGGGCGATACAGGTCAGCTCCTGGATATGGATGGTGGTGAAACGGTCTTCCTTCACTACCCGCTCGGATACCAGGATAGAGTCCTCGAAGTTGTAACCGTTCCAGGGCATGAAGGCGATGCGCATGTTCTGGCCCAGGGCCAGTTCACCCATGTCGATGGAAGGTCCATCCGCCAGGATATCGCCGCGTTCAACCGCATCGCCCTCGCGCACGATGGGGCGCTGGTTGATGCAGGTGTTCTGGTTGGAACGGGTGTACTTGGTGAGGTTGTAGATGTCGACCGGGGCCTCGTCGTTGCCGACCTCCTTGTCATTCACCCGCACCACGATGCGGCTGGCGTCGACGGAATCGATCACGCCGGAACGCTTTGCCACCATGCACACACCCGAGTCGGCCGCCACGTAGCGCTCCATACCGGTGCCCACCAGTGGCTTGTCACTGATCAGCGTCGGTACCGCCTGGCGCTGCATGTTGGAACCCATCAGGGCGCGGTTGGCGTCGTCGTGCTCCAGAAAGGGAATCAGGGCCGCAGCCACCGATACCACCTGCTTGGGGGACACGTCCATGTAGTTCACGTCTTCCGGCGCCTTGAAGGTAAATTCGTTCAGGTGACGAACGTTGATCAGCTCTTCCGTGAACTTGTTGTTCTTGTCCAGGGGCGCAGAGGCCTGGGCGATCACGTTCTCCGCCTCATTGATCGCCGACAGGAACTGGATGTCATCGGTGACCTTGCCATCCACCACTTTACGGTAGGGGCTCTCCAGGAAACCGTACTCGTTGGTGCGGGCGTAGGTCGCCAGGGAGTTGATCAGGCCGATGTTCGGGCCTTCCGGGGTCTCGATGGGACACACGCGGCCGTAGTGAGTCGGGTGCACGTCGCGCACCTCGAAGCCGGCGCGTTCGCGGGTGAGGCCGCCAGGGCCGAGGGCAGAAACGCGGCGCTTGTGAGTCACCTCTGAAAGGGGGTTGTTCTGGTCCATGAACTGCGAAAGCTGACTGGAACCAAAAAACTCTTTAACCGCTGCTGATACGGGTTTTGCGTTGATCAGGTCCTGGGGCATCAGGCCCTCGCTCTCGGCCATGGACAGGCGCTCTTTTACAGCGCGCTCAACGCGCACCAGGCCGACGCGGAACTGGTTCTCCGCCATCTCGCCGACGCTGCGCACCCGGCGGTTACCCAGGTGGTCGATATCATCGACGATGCCCTTGCCGTTACGGATATCCACCAGGGTCTTGAGCACCTCTACGATGTCCTCACGATCCAGCACACCGCTGCCGGTCACTGCTTCGCGGCCCAGGCGGCGGTTGAACTTCATGCGGCCCACCGCAGACAGGTCGTAACGGTCGGCGGAGAAGAACAGGTTCTGGAACAGGTTTTCCGCAGACTCCTTGGTGGGCGGCTCGCCCGGGCGCATCATGCGGTAGATTTCCACCAGCGCTTCCAGTTCGTTGCGGGTGGTGTCCTGGCGCAGGGTGTCAGAGATGAACGGACCGCAGTCCAGCTCGTTGGTGTAGAGTGTCTCCACCTCTTTGACGCCGGCCTCGGCCAGCTTGGTCAGTGCTTCCTCAGACAGCTCGGTGTTGCACTCGACCAGTACCTCACCGGACTTCTCGTCCACGACATTCTTCGCCAGCGAACGGCCGTGGAGGTAATCCGCGGGAATCTCCAGCTCGGTGATATTGGCTTTTTCCAGCTCGCGGATGTGGCGCGCGGTAATCCGGCGCCCCTGCTCCACCACGATCTTCTTGCCGGCCTTGATATCGAAGGCCGCCACGTCACCGCGCAGGCGCTCGGGGATCAGGGTCATGGTGTAGTTGCCGTCCTTGTCGACGTGGAAGGTATTCACGTCGTAGAACATGTCGAGGATTTCCTCGGCCTGGTAGCCCAGGGCGCGCAACAGGATGGTCGCCGGCAGCTTGCGGCGGCGGTCGATGCGCACGAACACCAGGTCCTTGGGATCGAACTCGAAGTCCAGCCAGGAGCCGCGGTAGGGAATCACCCGGGCGGAGTACAGCAGCTTGCCGGAGGAGTGGGTCTTGCCCTTGTCGTGATCGAAAAATACACCCGGTGAGCGGTGCAACTGGGAGACGATCACACGCTCGGTACCGTTGATGACGAAAGTACCGTTGTCGGTCATCAGGGGGATCTCCCCCATGTAGACTTCCTGCTCCTTGATGTCCTTGATGGTCTTGTTGGCGGAGTCCTTGTCATAGATGATCAGGCGCACCTTCACCCGCAGGGAGCAGGAGTAGGTCACACCGCGCAACTGGCACTCGTTGACGTCGAACACCGGTGTACCGAGGTTGTAGTCCACGTACTCCAGGGCGGCGTTGCCGCTGTAGCTGACGATCGGGAATACAGATTTGAAAGCGGCGTGCAGACCGTAGTCGCCGCGCTGGTCCAGGGGTACCCCCTGCTGGGTAAATTTCCGGTAGGAATCCAATTGGATCGCAAGCAGGTAAGGAACGTCCATCACCTTCGGCAGCATGCCGAAATCCTTGCGAATGCGTTTTTTCTCAGTGTACGAGTATGCCATCAGTACTCCCCAGCGTGACTTTGGGCCATTTCAAGGGGTCAGACTCCTTGAAATCATTTGTCTTCAAGACCGTTCAAAACATCCATTTCAAGGGGTCAGACTCCTTGAAATCATTTGTCTTCAAGGAGTCTGACCCCTTGAAAGAGCGGGAGATATACGGTCTTGAAATATCTCCTGTTTTTAAGCGGGAAAAGGCCGGTAGGCAATTCGCCCACCAGCCTTGTCCATGCCCGGACGCCCAAGGGCACCGGGCTATTGCCGAGCTTACTTGAGCTCGGCAGAACCGCCAGCTTCTTCCAGCTGCTTCTTGATGTCTTCGGCTTCGTCCTTGGAAGCACCTTCCTTGATCGGGGAAGGCGCGCCGTCGACCAGGCCCTTGGCTTCTTTCAGGCCCAGGCCGGTTACTGCGCGAACAACCTTGATGACGTTTACTTTCTTCTCGCCAGCGGCGGTCAGAACCACGTCGAACTCGGTCTGCTCTTCTGCAGCAGCACCTGCATCACCACCGGCAGCGGCGGGCGCAGCGGCAACAGCTGCAGCAGCAGTTACACCAAACTTCTCTTCCATTGCCTCGATGAGCTCAACGATTTCCATCACGCTCATTTCGGCGATTGCATTCAAAATGTCTTCTTTAGACATGACTGATTTCTCCTATTTAGCTGTAAATATCTCTCGAAACGGGGCTCACGCCGCCGCTTCCTTCTGATCGCGTACTGCTGCGAGCGTGCGAACCAGTTTTCCAGGTACTTCGTTCATCGTCTGTACCAGCTTGGTCGCCGGCGCCTTCATTACACTCATCAACATCGAGAGTGCCTGATCACGCGTAGGCAACTTAGCCAGAACATCCAACTGTTCTGCACCCAGCATCTGGCCGCTTACCGCCAGTGCCTTTACTTCAAATTCTTCGTTTTCTTTCGCGAAGTCCTTGAAGAGTCGAGCTGCAGCGCCCGGATCTTCCATTGAAAATCCGAACAGGGAGGGACCGGCGAGGGTGTCGTTGACGCACTCGTATTCGGTACCTTCCAGGGCGCGCTTGGCCAGGGTGTTCCGCACTACACGGAGGGTCACCTGGTTTTCACGCGCATCCTTGCGCAGAGCTGTCATCCCGTCCACAGTCACGCCACTGGTGGCAGTCTCGTTAACTTCAGCTACGATCGCTTTTTTGTCTTCGAGTCCAATTGCCACTGGAATTACTCCTGGATTGCTAAGTTAAGCAGTGACAAACCTATGTCCCTGCCGCTTGCGTGGTGAACAAATCCACCATCTGCGTAGGTTTTGGCCAACCCTTACGGGCGAACCGCGATTAAGCCGTTGCCGATAAACCGTATCGACGCGGGCACCTACGGTCTTTGATGGCCTTCAGTTCTCAGCTAAATAGGCTGTTTCCAGCCTGAGCCTTTTCCAAAGACCTCAAAGTGGACCGGCTTGAACCTGTAAGTCGCCACCGATCTACAACGCTTCCCCTCCCTGGGAAGCCTTGAGGAACCGCCCCTTGTGGGGGCGATTCATTCAATCTTCTACCGACGCCTGATCGATAGTGATGCCCGGGCCCATGGTGGTGCTCAGGCTGATTTTCTTCAGGTAAATACCCTTGGACGCAGCCGGCTTGGCCTTTCTCAGGTCAGCCAGCACTGCTTCCAGGTTGCCGCGGATGGCCTCCAGCTCAAAGCTGATTTTGCCGATACCGCCGTGGACGATGCCGTTCTTGTCGGTGCGGTAGCGCACCTGACCGGCCTTGGCGTTGTTCACCGCAGTTTCCACATCCGGGGTGACGGTGCCGGTCTTGGGGTTGGGCATAAGGCCACGAGGGCCCAGTATCTGGCCCAGCTGGCCGACCACGCGCATGGCGTCCGGGGAGGCGATGACTACATCAAAATCCATCATGCCGCCCTTGATCTGCTCCGCCAGGTCTTCCATGCCAACCAGGTCAGCACCGGCGGCCTTGGCCTTGTCAGCGGCCTCGCCCTGGGTGAACACGGCGACGCGCACGTCGCTGCCAGTACCGTGGGGCAAGGTGGTTGCACCGCGAACAGCCTGGTCAGACTTCTTGGCATCCACGCCCAGGTTGACCGCCAATTCCACGGTCTCATTGAATTTTACGGTGGAGAATTCCTTCAAAAGGCTCACCGCCTCTTCCAGGGGATAGGCCTTCTCTGGATCGACCTTTTCCTTGAATGCGCGTACGCGCTTGGACAACCTGGCCATTACTTCACCCCCTCTACTTCGATACCCGCACTGCGGGCGCTGCCGGCGATAGTGCGCACGGCGGCATCCATGTCAGCGGCAGTCAGGTCCGGCCACTTCTGGGTGGCGACTTCTTCCAGCTGCGCACGGTTCACCTTGCCAACCTTGTGGGTGTTGGGGGTGCCGGAGCCCTTCTTTATCCTCGCCGCCTTCTGCAGCAGAACCGAGGCCGGCGGGGTTTTCTTGATAAAGGTGAAAGAGCGGTCGTTGTAGACCGTGATCACCACCGGAATCGGCAGACCGGGCTCTGTGCCCTGGGTCTCGGCGTTGAACGCCTTGCAGAATTCCATGATATTGACACCGTGCTGACCCAACGCCGGTCCCACAGGCGGACTGGGGTTAGCCTGGCCGGCAGGCACCTGCAGCTTGATATAAGCCTCGACTTTCTTAGCCATGTCTATACTCCCGGGTGCAAACGCTGGTTCGGCTGTGGCCTACTTCAGCTCCCCATTGTGGCGACTTACGCCGCCGTTCACTTCGTTTCAAGGGGTCAGACTCCTTGAATCCTCTTACATTGCGTTTCAAGGAGTCTGACCCCTTGAAACTGTGCTGATCAGGCCTTCTCGACCTGACCAAATTCGAGCTCCACCGGGGTGGAACGCCCGAAAATCAGTACCGCCACATTGAGGCGGCTCTTTTCGTAATTGACCTCTTCGACAACACCGTTGAAGTCGTTGAAGGGGCCATCGATAACCCGAACCATCTCACCGGGCTCGAACAGGGTCTTGGGCCTGGGTGCTTCCACACCATCCTCAACCCGCTGCAAAATCGCCGCGGCTTCCGCCTCGGTGATCGGCGCCGGCGCATCCGCCTTGCCGCCGATAAAACCCATGACCCTGGGAGTCTCTTTCACCAGGTGCCAGGTGGCATCGTCCAGTTCCATCTGCACCAGTACATAGCCGGGAAAGAACTTGCGTTCGCTGCGGCGCTTCTGGCCGCCACGCATCTCCACCACTTCCTCAGTGGGTACCAGCACCTCACCGAAGCGGTCCTGCATGTTGTGCAGCTCAATACGCTCCTTCAGGGCAGCGGCAACTTTCTTTTCATAGCCTGAATAAGCGTGAACAACGTACCAGCGCATTGCCATTAAAAACCCTTAATCCTGTTATCCAATTGCCAGGGACACCAACCAACCCAGGAAGGAGTCAAGCCCCCACAGGATCAGCGCCACCAGCAATACAAAGGCCACCACAATCATGGTGGTCTGCACGGTCTCCTGGCGAGTGGGCCAGACCACCTTGCGAATTTCCGTCCGTGAACCTTTCACCAGGGCCCAGAAGGCCGCGCCCTTGGCGGTCTGCAGGGCCACCAGGCCCGCCACTGCGGCTATCGCCACAATGCCCAACACCCGGTACAGCAGTGATTGGTCGGCAAAGTAACT